>JBAWDM010000344.1:0-14611 GCA_049590735.1 Asticcacaulis sp.
GATTAACGCACATTAATAATTGAAACTATTATTTAGACTGCGCGGCTCGCCATTCAGCGGGCCGCGTCATTCTTTGTTTACCGCTTGATAGCCAGAAGTTCCTGCAACATCTCATCGGCCGTGGTGACGATCTTGGACGCCGCCGAATAGGCGCGCTGCGTGGTGATCAGACCGGTGAACTCCTGTGCCAGATCGACTGTAGACGCTTCAAGCGTATCCGGGTTAAGCGTGCCTGCGCCGCCCTGACCGGGTTGCTTGAGCAGATAAGCGCCGGAATCGGTCGATACGGCATAGGCATTGCCTGTAACCGGCGTCAGGCCATTGGCATTGAGGAAGGTGGCCATAGCCACCTGAGCCAGCGTACGTGTATTGCCGTTGCTATAGATGGCGGTGACAATACCGTCCTTGCCGATTTCGACCTTGGACAGGGAGCCGAATTCCGTGCCATTCGCCTTGACCGATACGGTAGTAGAATCCCCTTTGGTCTGGCTCAGGGCACTGGTGCCGGCGGCACCAAAACCGAAGGTCAGGTCTTGTCCCTTGGCGCCGGTTGCGACATTCCAGGCCGGTGCTGCCGGCGTGCCGGTAGCGTCAGCCCCCGCCAGCGTAACGCCTGTCTTCAGTTGACCTGTTGAATTGGTCAGATCAAGTTTGCCATCCGGATCAAAAAAGACCGAACCCTTGCCTAATTGATGGAGGCCCGCGCCATCATCAATATCGGAGCCTGAAATTTCATAATACCATTCTGTCTCACCCGAAGTGGGCGCTGTGGTGCTGACATTGCCCTTAAGGAGTGAAATGGTCACCGTGTGCTGTTGGCCTAAGGAATCGGAAATCGTTGCCGAAATCGTCGAATCTGGACGTGTGCCTGTGCCGGTCGAAGCATCATAGACCGACATGGCTGTGGTTGTTGAGGCCGGATCATAGGTCATGGCGGTCGCGGGCGCGATGACTTTGGTGGCATCTTTTTGCGTTGTCGCCGGATCGACATTGGCAACAAAATTAAGCGCCGTTGTGGCTTCGGCCTTATTGGTGATGGCTGTTACATTGATAGGGGCCAGCATGTTGGCATCTGTGGCGCTGATATTGATATTGCCGCTTGAATCGGCGGGCCAGCCCTCGAGGTAAAAACCACCGGCATTGACCAGATTGCCCGATGTGTCCGGTGTGAAGGATCCGTCGCGTGTGAACAAAAGGGCCGTGGCCGATGTCACATCTGTCGGCTGATCGGACACAACAAAGAAACCCTGGCCTTCAATACCCAGGCTATAGCCCAGCGTGTTGTTGTTCAATTCGCCCTGATTGGTCACCGTCTGACGATTAACCGCGACCACGCCGCCTGAGGCATAAGAGGATTTAGCACTTGTGCCCGAAACCAGATCGGTAAAATTGGTCAGGATACGCTTAAAGCCGGTCGTATTCGAATTAGCGATATTGTTGGAAATCGTAGCGAGGGCCGTTGAATTGGCCGCAAGGGCGGTGACACCCGATTGCATGGCGCTGTTGATACTCATGGGATCTACTCCTGAACGAAAGCTAAAAGGGTGAAATTAAGTAACGCTGGTGATGGCAGAAAGCGGCACGGACGTGTTGCCGACCTTGAGGATAACGGTGCCGTCTATATTGGCCGCAGAGGTAACGGTGCCGGAAATGCCAACGGCCGCATTCACATCGCCGGCCACATTGGCCGCCTTGACGGAAAGGGTATAGCTGCCATCAGGCTGAAGCTGACCGGCGCTGTTTTTGCCGTCCCAGCTAAAGCTGTGGAGCCCCTTGCCCATCTCGGCCGCATCCGCATCGCCGCTCCAGACAATATCTCCGGCCTCATTGGCAACCGTAAGCGTGACCTTGTTGGCATCACTGCCCAGAGCATATTGCCAGTCCGTATGACCATCCTGAAGCTGTGAGATGTCCTGATCGGCCATTACCGACTTGCCAATATAGCCTACGGCGGCATTCATATTGGACTGGGTGCTGCCGGCCACCAGACTGGCCAGATACTGATTGGCCTTCAATTGCTGCTCGACCGAAGAATATTGCACCAGCTGGTTCGTCCACTGGGTCGTATCCATCGGCGACAACGGATCCTGATTTTTGATCTGCGCCGTCAACAGATTCAAAAAGGTCGTATAATTCCCGGCCAAAGATGTATCATTGGCCGTTGGGGTCGTTTGTGGGGTTGTGGAACTTACGCCGTTAACCATGGTCGGTTTCCTAAACGATGAGATTGAGCGCAAGGCTCGCATGTGATGAACGATAGGCCTGGCCGCTCAATCCCGAATTCAGGGCCGAATTCAGGGCCATATCCAGATCCGCTTCGGCAGCCAGTTGGTCGGCATGGGCCAGATGACGGGCCACCTGCTCAGGCGTCGGGCGATGGCCGCTTTGCTGATGATTCATAAAGCCCGGATTTTGCTGTTGCGGGTTTTGGCCACTACCACCCTGAGACATACTGCCTTGCTGCGGATTGTCCTGCGACCGCGCCTCGGCACCCGGTGTGACCTGTGATGAGGCGGGTGGAGCGGACGCCGTGTGGATTTGCGCCGCAACCTCAGGCTTAAGGCGTGACGAAAAGGTCAGGGCATCATCTGCCAGAACAAGCCCCATGCGTATCAGTTCCTGACGCAGATTGGATTCATGGGCACTGAAACTGGTGGCCGTCACTTCACTGTCAAAGGCTAAATGCGCCGTCAGTTGACCGTCCTTGGATATGTTAAGCGTAACATCCACGCGCCCCAGATTGGCCGGCTGCAATTCCATATTAAAGGTCGTCTTGCCTTCGCCTGCGCGTTTATTGATCTGCACACTGAGGGCATTCAGATTATCTATGGCGCTTTGCGACATAAGGGATGAGGCCTGCGATGGCGTGGCCGCCGCCGTATAGGTGGTTGCAGCATTTTGCGACGGAGCGGTTAGCGAAAACGCACCTGATGTGACAGCCGGTTGTTCAGGGGTATTTTGTGTCGTGGTGGCCGTCTCTGATCCTGAACCTGCCACCAACGGACGACCGATTGTCGGCGTGGTGCGCTCGGCCGGGGTAGCCTGTCCCAAAGGTGGCACAGGTACGGGAACAGTGTTCGCAGATGACGCCACGTGCGCCGCAACGCTGCGTATCCCGTCCGATGGGTTCGCAGAGGATTTAGCTGCGGTCTGCGCGGTGGCACCTCTGGCTTGAGCGGGCAAAACCTGAGCCGTCAATGCCGCCGGCAGCATCATTTCAGAGGGTTTGGAATCCGTTGCGGAGGGCTGCGTCAGGACAGGCTGCGTCACTGCAACAAGAGGCTTCGTCGTCTCAGAAACGGGTAAAGGCTGAGAGGGCGTATTGGCCTCAGGTGTCTGCACGTCCGGCATAGTCGGCGCAGATGGCGTCGGCAGCATAGCAGGCGCTGACTTTTGCGGGATAGTCTGTTGAGGAGCAGGCTGGGCGTTTTGCGGAGCCGTCTGATCGGTAATATTGACGGGTGCCTGAACCATAAGGCTTGCTGCGGTCACTATATCTGCCGATTGTGACAAGCTGACCCCGGAGTCAGACGCAAGAGGCGTGGCAAGCCATGCGCCATCAGTTTGCGCCTCGGCTTTTTTGGCGGATTTAACGGGTTTTTCTGACGTCACGCTATGATCAGAAGATGCCGTCTGATCCTGAGGCACGTTCAAAATCTGCGCCGCCGCGGGAGGGGATACGGGTACAGGGCTAGATCCAAGGCCCGATTTAACAAGAGTCTGGTCGGCAGACCTTAAGGTGGCTGGCTCTGTTTTTACTGGCTCTGTTTTTATTGGCGCGGCTTCTCCCTGAGACCCTTCTCCCTGTGCCGTTTCAGCCTTATCGAGCACAGCCTGACGCATTGGGATTTGCGTAGCAGGCATAAGAGATGCGGCCATTATCGGCGCGTCAACTGACACTGCGCCCTGAATTGCGGCTGTCAAAAGCGGTGCCTGATTGAGCGGATTTGCTGCCGGGGCCTCTCCGGGAGAGGTTTGAGCCTGAGAGGTTTCTGCCTTATGTGGCACGGCCTGACTCACTGGGATTTGCGTAGCAGGCATAAGAGATGCGGCCACTATCGGCGTATCAATTTGCGCTGCGCCTTGAATAGCGACTGTCAAAAGCGATGCCTGACTGAGCGGCTTTGTCGGCGAAGACGAAACCATAGCGGCTTTTACGTTCGTATTATCCGGGGCCGTTTCGGGCACGGCCTTATCGGACATGCGCACCGGCGTTGCCGTAATATCTTCCAAAGGGACAGACGTCGCCTTCGCCCCGCCTAATGCCGCCAGAATTTGCGCAAATGATCCGGCCGAAGCGCCCGCCTCTTGAGACGCACCCTGGCCCGCAGCCCCCGAACCGGAGGCCGCAAACGACAGGCCTGACGCCGTCGATAGCAGGGATGAAAGATCAAAGGACATACGGATTCGCAAAAAATCGACCTGATCGCCTGACGCATCTTGCGCCGGGCCGGTTTCAGAGGGGTCAACGCATTTTGCGCATCAAGGTCTGATCCATATTGCAATCCACGGGCCAGTTTGTAAGTTTTTGATAAATATAAGTTTATATGAAAATTCTATAGAGATGCTGACGCGTTCAGCCTCTTTTTAGGGTCAAATTTGCCTAGAGCCATGGCGCTTTTGACCGGGTGAACCTTTCGCCCTTTGACGCAGAGGATGAACTTTAAATACCGCAGACGACGTTGATGCGGATGTGGCACGCTAATTGAACCTGTCGGTCGAAGGCCATTGCAACCCACTTTTGGACAAAACCTTAAGTCTATGAAATATTTATGTTTTTTAAAACACATATATAATAGCACCCGGTCAATCTTGCCGGGTCACATGCAGGCTTTGCCGCGCCTGTGTCCTGCGGCGCCGTGTCTGTCCGGATGGGAAGCCTCGCCATGTCATTAAATTCGATCATGAATATTGGTGTTTCCGGCCTGATGACGGCGCAGGATCAGTTGCGTGTCGTTTCCGACAATATCGCCAATATCAACACGCCCGGCTATATCCGTAAGGTGGCGCATCAAAACAGTGTGGTAACGGCGGGCGTTGGCATGGGCGTGCAATCGTCTCAGGTGACGCTGGCAGCCGATCGCTTCTTGCAGGCCGCCGGCCTCAAAGCCACCTCGGCCTCAGGGCAATCCGATATAAGCTACGAATTGCTCGATCAAATTCAGGCGCAATTTGGCGACATTACCGATTCCAACAATCTGTTTAATCAAGGCAGTGCGACCTTGTCGGCCATGGCTCAGGTCGGCGAAGACCCGACCTCCAGCGCCGGACGCCAGCAGGCCATCAGCTATCTGACCAGTTTTCTGAATGAAGGCGATAGGATCTCGCAAAAAATTCAGACCATCCGCAGTGATGCTGATGCCCGGATCGCCACGGATGTCGGGGCGGTCAATGATCTGCTTAAAAATATCACCAAACTGAATTCCGATATTTCCTCGGCGACCGTTTCGGGTGGCGATGCCACAGGCGCTCAGACAACCCAGATGGGCTATATTGATCAATTGGCTAAACTGATTGATGTGCAGGTGGTGCAAACCCCCAGTGGCGGCATCAATATTCGCACGCAATCCGGTCAGCTATTAAGCGGTGACGATAAATACGCCACGCTGAACTATCAGGCGACCGTAAATGTGGACGCCAGCACCAATTTCAATCCCGTCACCTTTACCACTGTGAACGGTGAGGTGCGCGATCTGGCTGACAGCCTGAGTTCAGGCGAACTGAAGGGCTTACTGGATGTACGCGATAAATCTTCCGTCGCCGTCAACGATCAACTGAATGAATATGTCAACCAGTTCGCCAATCAGGTAAATGCTGCGCACAATGCCTCTAGCGCCGTACCGGCACCGGCTGTGCTGACCGGCAAAAACACCAACCTGCTGCCCACCGAAGCTGTCAAAGGGTTTACGGGCTCAACCAATATTGTCACCCTGGATAGCTCAGGTAATGTCAGCCACACATTAAACGTCAATTTCAATCCTGACGGCAGCGGTAACGGCACCTATTCGCTGGACGGAGGCGCCAGTGGCACCTTTAGTGCCGCTACCTTTATCAGCGATCTGAATACACCACTTTCCGGCATAGCCAGCCTAAGCATGAACAATGGTGTTTTGTCTGTCACCGCCAGCGGCAGTTCCGGCAATGATGGTGTGGCTATTGTTGATCCGCAAACGGGCGGTTCTACAAAGCTGGGTCAGGGCTTTTCGCAGTTTTTCGGCCTGAATGATCTGGTCACATCTGATGTGCCGACACAGTTCAAAACCGGCCTGTCAGCGACAGATGCCAGTGGCTTCAATAGCGGCACCATCAATTTTTCGCTGAAAACGGCAGATGGCGCGGGTCTGGCCAATATCGATTTCACGCCCCCCGGCGGGGATATGGCCACTCTGGTTACATCCCTGAATGATACGACCTCAGGTCTTGGCCGTTACGGCACCTTTTCTCTGGATGGCAATGGTCAACTGAGTTTCAAAGGGTTTGGATCGCCCGCCAATACCTTGTCGATCGGCAAGGACACCACATCGCGCAATGGCACGGGCGATTCGTTCAGCCTGTTCTTCGGCCTGGGTGGCGCATCCGGCAATCTGGCCACGCATCTTCAGGTGGCTGACCGGGTTAATAATGATGCGCAAAATCTGGCCCTTGCCCATGTGAATCTGAATACGGCCGGGGGCTTAAGTGCCTTGTCGGTCGGCGATGGCTCTGGGGGTCTGGCTCTGGCGGCTGTGGCATCCAATACGGTCAATTTCAACAAAACCGGCCTGAATGCCGGCGGACAATCCACACTTCAACGCTACGGCTCCGATCTGGCCGGACAAATCGGCAATCTGGCAGCCAATGCCAAGACGAATATGCAAAGCAATCAGGCCCTGCTAACCGAAGCCACTTCACGCCGCAGCGCCTATGAAGGCGTTAATCTCGACGAAGAACTCATCAATCTTACCACCTACCAGCAGGCTTACAGCGCCGCCGGTCGTCTCGTTCAGGCGGCTAAGGACATGTACGATATCCTGCTCAACATGGTTTAAAGCACATGCGTATATCCACATCCCAAAGCTGGTCGAACGCCCTGAGCAATCTGATGGCGGCACAGGATCGCCAAAACAGCGCCAACACCCAGCTTTCGACGCAGAAAGTCGCCACGGATCTGATGGGCTATGGCCGCTCCTCAGAAGTCATTGCCGCCTATCAGGCCTCCATGACGCGCACAGATGCCTATATTGACGTCACCAGCACTGTCTCCAGCCGGCTGGACAGTCAGGATCTGGCGCTGAACACCACTGCCGATTCCCTGACAGCCGCCAAGGATTCCATATTGGGCGCCCTGGCCAACGGCAATGGCACCACCCTGATGCTCGATCTGCAAGGCACATTTTCCAGCGCCCTGTCCGGCCTGAACTTTCAGCATAACGGGCAATTTCTTTTTGCCGGCGGCAGCAATCAGGGCGCGCCGGTCGCCGTTAATTCGCTGTCACAACTGGGGGCGCTGGCCAGCGCCAGCGATGCCTTTACCAATGGCAATGTTAAAAAAAGCTCACAGATTGACGCCAATACGACCATCCAGACCGGCATGCTGGCCTCCGATCTGGGCACGGAACTGATGGGCCTGTATAAGGACATTCAGAACTATAATGATGATCCGGCGACCGGGCCTTTCGGCGACAGCCTGACCGACGCGCAAAAAACCTATCTCACCACCAAGGGGCAGGAATTCAGCACGGTTTACAATAAGATGCTCCAGCAGGTCTCGCTGAACGGCACCATGCAAAAGCGCGTGGAAAACACCCAAAGCAGCCTGCAAAACCAGTCGGACTCGCTGTCACAAATGATTCAGGACAAGACCGGTGCGGACATGGCCAAGGCCTATACCGATCTGCAACAGGCGCAGGTGGCAGTACAGGCATCGGCGCAGGTGCTGGCGGGCCTGACCTCAACCAGCCTGCTTAATCTGCTGAAATAAAAATAAATTAGGACAATGGCCTGAGGCTCGCCGCTTTTCAGGGCGGCTCACCTAGTAATTGCGGCTGTTTTGCCCTATTTACGCGCCATGACCGTATGCGCCCTGCCCCTTATTCAATCGGCTGATCTGGATGCCGCCATCGAAGCCACCCGCCAAAGCGTGGGGCTGCCTGTTGGTGCGCGGGTCGTGGCGGCCATGTCAGGCGGCGTGGACTCAACGGTCGCGGCGGCCCTTTTGCATCAGGCAGGCTATGAAGTTATCGGCGTCACCCTGCAACTGTATGATCATGGCGCGGCCCTGAAAAAGACCGGAGCCTGCTGCGCCGGTCAGGACATACACGATGCCCGCATGGCAGCCGAAATGATGGGTATTTCGCATTATGTCCTTGATTACGAAAGCCGTTTCCGCGATTCCGTCATCGAAGAATTTGCCGATTCGTACCTAAGGGGCGAAACCCCCGTCCCGTGCATTCGCTGCAACCAAAGCGTCAAATTCCATGACCTTCTGGACACAGCCCGCGATCTGGGGGCCGAAGCCATGGCAACCGGTCATTATGTGGATCGGGCCGATGAAGGCGGCCGTGTATCCCTGCGCCGTGCGGCGGATCAGGCCCGCGACCAGAGCTATTTTCTGTTTGCCACCACTAAGACGCAGCTTGATTTTCTGCGTTTTCCATTGGCGCGCATCCCCAAGCCGCAGGTGCGTGACATCGCCCTGCAACTGGGCCTGAAAATCGCCAATAAGCCGGACAGTCAGGACATCTGTTTTGTACCCGAAGGCAAGTACACCACCCTGATCAATAAGCTGCGCCCCCAAGGTATGGAAAAAGGCCATATCCGCCACTTAGACGGGCGGATACTGGGTCAGCATGACGGCATTACCGGCTATACGATCGGTCAAAGACGCGGCCTCAATGTCGCAGTGGGCGAGCCCTTGTTTGTCATACGCATTGATGCCGAAAGCCGCGAAGTCATTGTCGGCCCGCGCGAAGCCTTACTGACCCGTGCCCTGATCTTAAAAGAAACCAACTGGCTGGGGGACGAAAACGATTTTCTGACGGCGGCGAAAGCCCGCAAGCCTGTTCTGGCGCGAGTGCGCTCGACGCGGCCGCCCGTTGCGGCGCATCTGATCATGCGTGGCGACGACTCCGGGATCGAAGTCGAATTTGACGATGCCGAAGAGGGTGTCGCCCCCGGTCAGGCCTGCGTCCTGTATGATGCGCGGGATGAGGGTCGCGTTCTGGGCGGTGGTTTTATCGCCAGCACACGCGCCGCCCTGATACCGGCCTAACGGATAGGTTCAGCCGCTTCGGGTCGATTAAGCAGTGTCGACAATGACGGGGCCTGCGGGTTCATTTTAATCGCCATATCCTTCATGCTGACGCGCATATCGCAGTGCGCGCAGTGAATCACCGGCCTGAGGATGTGGCCGCAGGGCACATGAACCAGATTCATCAGAGGGTCTTCGGCGCCAAAAACATGCCGGTGCCCCCAATCCAGCATATGCAGGATCACAGGGCGCAATTCCTCCCCCTTAGGCGTCAGAATATATTCGTATCGCCTTGGCCGCTCACAATAAAGCCTTGGTTCGAAAATGCCGGCGGCCACAAGATGCTTCAGGCGTGTTGCCAGCACGTTACGCGCCAGCCCCAGGGCGTCCTGCCATTGTTCAAACCGGCAAAGACCGCGAAAACTGTCACGTATAATCAACAGGGTCCACGGCTCGCCAATGACATCTAAGGTTCCGGCAACGGCGCATTTTTCTTTGGAATAATCGGCTGAGCGTCCCATATCTGCCTGTATTGTTTAATGGGCCGCTATGACCGATCTACGCGCACACAAGAACAAAATATTTTTAACAAGAGATGGACAAAGCCGGTTAGGGCAAAATTTAATGTAAGTTCTGCACAGGCAAAATCGCCATTTATGTCCGACTTACCGGTTGACGGCGTAAAGCACCGAAAGCGCGCGGGTCATGGCCACTTCGTCACTTTTGACAAAGTCCTGTTCAAAATGATCGTCCTGCCAGTGCAGCAGGACATTCACGCCACCGCTCATGCCCATGATCAGGCTATCCTGAGTGGTCGTAATGCCCTTCTGCGAGCAGTCGTCAGAATAGGTGCCGCAGTCCATGCGATAATAGCCGGCATGCGCCAGTTGCAGATCCGGTGTGCGGCTGCTGTCGAAACTGGTGACGCGCATATCCTTATCGCCTTGCGGCAGGTTCAGACGCACATGCAGGGCAATACGGCCGGTGTCATTTTCGGTGACGAAGTACAACTCATCCAGACGACCATCGCCGTTAAAATCGCCATCACGCAAGACGGCGCGATTGGTAAAACCATGAGCCGACAGGTCAGGCATGAGCTGTGCCGCCGAGGCCTGAGGGGCCATAATCGCGCCCCCTGACAGAACCAGACTCATGAAAGCGCCCAAAATTGCCGTTCTTACCATCGTTTCCGTACCTTTTATTATGGCCACGGGTGCGAATGTGTCTTTTCAGGACAAACCGGCACCCATTGCATCCTTGTCACGCAAGGCTGATGCCAGTTTTGCCATATTGGCAGGCTTAGGACAATAAGAATTTATTAACTATCTAGGTAACTGTAAAAATAAAGGAAAATGAGAAATATTTGCCTCAGGGGCGCTCGTGACAAGGGTTGTTTCCGGGCCATATAATAGCCAGGACAGATCAGGCTCCTGATGATCGTGAGTATCTGGCCCGTCATGACACCGCATAAGACGGATGAGTGTATCTGTGCCGAGGCTGAGCAAAACCATGAGAGTCTCCCATACGATTATGTATTGAGAATAACTCGCAATATCAAAATAGCAAGGGCTCTTTTACGATAGTGCCTGCTCTTGCGGCTTTGTTCCCCTTAAGGGGTGAGCTTGATGACGCCCAGCACAACCGGGTCAGGATCGCCGGTTTTGGCATTGCCCTGATCATCCAGATGACCCCACTGGCTTTTAGCGATAAATACAAAGGCATTGTCGCTCACCATGCCCTGCGACGGTTGCGACAAAAGCTTGTCAGAGCGCACCAGCTCTTCAACCGACTCAATGCTCAGCCAGTCATCCGACATATGCAGGCGCAGAACACGATTGGGCTTAAAGCCATTCTGAATGGCTATCAGATCATGGCCATAGCGGGTCAGCGACGACAGGCCCAGCAAATTGGCATTCGACGGCGGCAAAAGGCGCGCCATGGTCTGTGCTTTCAGATCAATCCGGTACAGGCCCGACACAAAGTCGCTGACCATCAGAACCGACCCGTCTTCGCTCTCGGCCAGACCTTGCGGCGAATCCATATAGCCTTCGGGCAGCACCATATCGAGCGTTGGGCCATAGCCGGCCAGACGCAGGACGGCACCGGCATTGCTGTCGATCACATACAGATTATCCCGACCGGCCAGCATATGCCCGAACCGGCGATCCGCACCAGCGTCGCTTATGCTCGTCGTAATGCTGCCGTCGGCCGGATTAATCGCCACGATTTTGGACGTCACCGGCTTGGTCAGATCATAGCCCGTAGTCTGACGGCTTTGGGCCGTGGCCGCCCAGAGCGTGCCGTCATGCATCCCCAGTCCATAGGCGGCCACACCGGGCCGGAAGGTGATGACATCCTGCGACTGACCATCCGGCGTAAGGGCCAGCACCTTGCCATTACGAATGCCGCTGAGATAGACCTGTTGTGTATCCGGCGCATAGCTGATCGCCTCGGCAATCATGAAATCGGGCACGCTTGCCACGGTTTGCAGACTGCCCTTGTCCACCTGATTCAAATGCTGCTGATCCTCAAGCGCACTGTCCCATATGGCGTTAAATTCGCTGTAGCGCCCCAGATCCAGCACATTGCCGCGCTTCAGATAGTCCATCAATTGCGCTCTGGCCTCACCCGTCTGCTTTTGTTGCAACAAGACCTGAGCGCGCAATAAGGCAATAGAGGGCGAGTCCGGCAATATGGCCTGAGCCTGAGTGAAACTTTCCAGAGCTTTCGCCTGATCCCCGGCGTCCAGAGCGGTCATGCCATCAGCGCGCAGGCTGCGGAACTGCCCCAGCTCTGAGGCGGGATCTACCGTTTGCGCACCGGAAGGAACGGCCCCTGTAAGCGCTAAAAGCATCAGAGGAAGCCAGGCAGGATGACGCATTATTTCTCCTCCGAACCCGTCTTACGGACATCCAGCACCAGCCCCATGGGCACGGCCGTGGTCTGACGCACGCTGCGCATAATGATGCGGGACTCGACGCCAGAAACCAGATCGGACGCCAGCAATTTATCGCGCAAAAAGTCATCATAGGCATGCATGTCATGCGTCATGACGCGCAACATATAGTCTTCGTGGCCCGTCACTGTCTGACAACTGACCACCTCAGGCCAGTTTTCCATGTGGGCTTCAAACGCCTCCAGATTGGCGCGCGACGGCAGGGATAGCTTGACCGACACATAGACTTCAAAACCCATGCCCAGCTTTTCCGGGTTCAGCAGGGTGACACGCTTTTTGATGACATTCAGGTCTTCCAGCCGTTTAATGCGCCGCCAGCATGGTGACGGCGACAGGCCTACCCGCTCAGCCAGATCGGCAACGGACAAGGAGGCGTCTTCCTGAATCAGTTCCAGTATCTTCGCATCCAGTTCATCAATAAGGTCAGACAAGATTTATCCCCAAACTCTGTACAAAACAGGGTGAAGCAACAGTATCGCCGCCATACCGGCAAATTTCCACACTAATTCTCATAATGCCGCAGTTCTTATCAGAATTGTGGCGGTTTCAAGATTGATACACCGCAGGCTTTTGTTTAAGCCGTATAGGCCGTGGGCCGCCACGGATTTGCTGCCCGTTAAGACCGGGCCTCTTGATCCTATGCAGGAACGCTGTTGCGCCTATTGAATATCATGCTGGCTAAGGTACGCGGTGGCATTGAAACCATGTCCCTGCGTTACCACGAAGCGCTGAAGGCCTCGGGCGCTGACGTTTTAAGCCTGGGGCATCCGCAAGGCGTACTGGCCCAACACCTGCCCGATACTGAGTTCAGGGCTATGAACGCCTCTGTAAACCACGACCCGTTCGCCGCCTTTTTGCTGCGGCGGATAGCGCTTGATTTCAAGCCTGACCTGATCCTGACACACGGCAATCGCGCCACCAGTATTGCCCTTATGCCATTTGTGGGGGTGGCGGACAAAACCGTTCAGGTGGTGCATAATTTCCGCCACAAACCGCAGGTCAGCCGCCTTAAGGCCGCCATCTGTGTCTCAGGCGCTGTCCATGCCAGTCTGGCGCAGGCCCATCCCAAACTGCCGCTTTATGAAGTGGCCAATTTTGGTCCTTTAAATGTCCGCCCGGTCAAACCGGCACCCACTGGCATGGTCACATTGGGTCTGCTGGGGCGGCTGCATGTCAATAAGGGCTTTGACGTCATGATCCGCGCTCTGGCGATATTGCGTGCAGGCGGGGCTGATGTCCGCCTGAACATCGCCGGAGACGGGCCGTTAAAGGCTGAACTGATACAGTTGACGCAGGCGCTTGGCCTCACCGACCATATTGCATTCTGTGGCTGGGCGGCGCAACCGGCGGACTTCCTGCAGGGGCTTGACCTGTTTATCCTGCCCTCGCGCATTGAGCCCTTTGGTCTGGTCGTCACCGAAAGCATGGCTGCCGGCGTGCCCGTTATTGCGACACATATAGACGGCCCTGCGGAAATTCTGCAAGGCGGTGCGTTCGGCATATTATGCACACCGAATGATCCGCAGGCTCTGGCCAATGCCATACGCAGCGCCATGTTGGATTGGGCCGGGACACTGTCAGTGGCGAAGGCCGCCCAGGCCTATGCGCTTTCCCGTTTCAGCCCTGAGGCCGGACAGGCACGTTTGAACGCCGCCTTGCAACAAATTGTACAAAATCATCCGTGAGAGGCTTGAACCCGGCAGGCTTATTGGCTATAGCCCCATCCCTCTGAGGGCGTGAACGCTTCCGCCTTCACAAGATACTGGTTTGGTTGGGTAGCTCAGTTGGTTAGAGCGGTGGATTCATAACCCACAGGTCGGCGGTTCGGATCCGCCTCCAACCACCAGTTATTTCTATGCGCAAAATATAATTTCAACTCAGGCGGCGCTTCGCCTGTGCGCTTCGGGTGCGCCTTAAGTCCAGGCGTAATGTACGCTCCCGCCGTAGTGGCCTCTCCTCGACACGGATGAGGTGACTGATCATCAGACCCTCCGGTTGCTGGCATGGATCATATCTTCAGCGACGCGCAGAAACCATCACCGCCCTGTGCAAGGCCGAGGTCATCCACCTAAAGGACCATGGCGGAACTTCGAAGCCGTCGAGTTTGCTACCCTCGTATGAATCGAGCCGATGGGGTCGGTCTGCAGGAAGCGGCCAAGCGTGGGCGCGTACGTGCGAGCCTTGTAGTAGGACATGACAATCTCAGGCAGCCACACCTGACCCGTATAGCCGAAACGACTAGGCAGGATGCCCGTGGCGGTCGGCACGCCGTATTCGTTATAGGTGATGACCGCTTCATTACCCCCTGAAGCATTGGTCATAGCCACGATCGAGCCACGCTCATCCGCCACAAAGTAATGCTTTACGCTGCCTGCGCCTTCATACCAAACCAAGGGTTCATCATCGCCCGGGCCATGTACATAGCG
>JBAWDM010000345.1:0-5162 GCA_049590735.1 Asticcacaulis sp.
CCTGTGGAATGATCGCTTTACCGGACGTGAAACCGCCAGTTTCGCCTTATCGCAGTTTTTTACACATAAAGCGCGCAGTAAATATTGAACCCTTAAGTAAAAAGCTTAAGCTTCCTGCACATGAAACCCGCCCTCAGGAGAGTCAAATGAGCCTGTCCGTTGCTGTCATTGTCGGAAGCCTGCGCAAAGACTCGATCAATCGAAAACTGGCTCAGGGCGTCATGAAACTGAACGCGCCGGATCTTGGCTTTAAACCTGTCGAAATCGGCGACTTACCCCTGTATAATCAGGATTCCGAAGACAGCCCCTCACCGGCCACGAAGAAATTTCGGGCGGAAATAGAGACGGCGCAGGCCCTGTTATTTATTTCGCCGGAATATAACCGTTCCATACCCGGCCTGCTGAAAAACGCCATTGATACAGGTTCGCGGCCGATGGGGCATAATCGCTGGAGCGGCAAGCCTGCGGGTGTCTTTGGCATCTCCCCCGGCGCCATTGGCACGGCCGCCATGCAGCAACACATGCGTCCTGTTCTGGCGGCGGTCGGCGTCCATGTCTATGCCGGTCAGGAAATCTATCTGACCGCCAAGGATGATTTTTTTGACGCCGCCGGTGACATTAATCCGCGCACTCAGGCCTTTTTGCAGGGCTGGATGGATGGCTTTGCCGACTATGTGAAAAAGCTTACAAACTAAGAGGCCGCACTATTGGGTATGTGCGCCCAGAACTCAATTTCAACCGTGGCATCATAGGCCAGATTGGTGACGCCGAAAACCGTCCGCACCGGCAGCTGCGCCGGATGGAAATACGGCTTGTACAGCTTGTTGAAATCGCCCCACTTGCTGATATCGGTCAGCATGACAGTGGCCTTGAACACATGCTCAAGCCCTAAGCCATACCGTTTCAGAATATCCGCCGTATTGCGGATGATATTCCCCACCTCATCCTCAAAATTATCGGCCAGTTTACCGTTTTCATCCAGCCCGATCATGGCGGACAGATACAGGACATTGCCCACCTGCACGGCCTCTGAGAAAGGCGAGCGCGGGTGCGGATGGAGATAATAGGTGATGCCATCGGCCGGAATAGGGTTGATGACGGGACGGTCAGCTGTGTTGCTCATGGGGGTAATGTTAACGAGGTTTTCTGATGAAGGGCAAGCCCGATTTTAGGTCGCCGGAGACGCTTCGGGTTCCTGGATAAATATACGGTCGCAGGTTTGACGGAAAACCAGCAGATTGACGCCGCCCGCTTTCATTTCATCAGTCATCGCGGCGTCAATCTTGGCGATGGCCGCATCCACAGCCGCCTCATCCTGCTGCGAGGTGTTTTTATACACATCACGCGCCAGTTGCCGCGCCGCCTTGGCCTCCGGTGCCGCGCGCACATCAGCCTCGGCCAGAACAACATCATAGGTGGCAATGCAAACCAGACTGACATTCATAATGTCGGCATCGGTCATTTCCGGTGCCTCATCCGGTGTCGTGACGGCCTTGTCACCTTGAGGCGCAGGCGCTTGCTGCGCCGATACGGGCATGGCACTCAGCAGGGCCAGCAAGGATATGACGGCGAAGCCGGCTTTCAAACGAGACTGCATGTTTTGTGTCAGGGCTTAAGGCCCGCTCCGATAAAGCCGATCATCCGCTATTGCGGATCTGAATCCCACAACTCGTCTAAATCTATGTCAAATAGATGACCAGCGGCCAATAGACATCATCAACATTTTTAGGATTAGATTAAAAAATTCCTTCATCCGCCCCCTAATAAACATAATCACTTTAAAACCCGCCAAAACTACCCCTGTCATGACTCAGTGCTTATATGTCTGTTGGCGCCCCTGGTGTCACTTTTCGGTCTTAAGCGTTCGATTGAAAAATTTGAAGGTCTGATTCCACATTGTGCGCTGCGCTTGGCTGACAGCTTCGCCATTTTCCATATACCATTTGGGAGTCCAAGGATCACCCGTCATGTCATGATCTACATCAGGAAAAATCAGCAGCGTAGTTTTTAGCCCTGCTTCGGCACGGCGTTCGGCTATAGCCTGCGCCATATGTGCCGAATCCCATGTCGTGTCCTTGCCGGCTCCGGCCACCAGCAAGTCTCCCTTGAAGTCTTCCACTCTAATCCGGGCAGCCGCCGCCAATTCAGGGTGAGCGCGCCGTCCCGACGCGATGCAATCATAGATTCCGGAACAACCCGACCCGTATGGCACGAAAGGAAGAGACTGTCCTCGATAGGAGAATCCCGCCTTTGTCCCGGGAATGTAATCAGGCCCCCAGCCTTCCCAAACCACATCTGACGGTGCACTAGCCACAACCGCTTTAATCCAAGGGAAATGTGCAGCTGCCACCAGTGCAAACTCTGCGCCCTTAGAATATCCCCACAGACCTATGTGATCCGCATCAACATTCGGCTGCTGGGCCAGCCAGTCGCGTGCCTGTTCAAGCCGGTCGATGGGGATGTAAGCAAATGCGGCGGGTAAGGCTTCGATTTCGCGATGACCATCCTGATCGGGCGGCGAATAATAGGGAAGCCCGAGAACAGCATATCCCCGCGATGCAAACATTTGCGCCATAACGCGGACCGTCCCACTTCCGCCATCGGAACCATGCAGGAGTATAAGCGCAGGGCGCCGTTCCGTTCCCGGAAGCGAGGCAAAAACCGCCCCGGGGAACACCTTGACCTCCGTCAACTGTACAGTCGGAAGCCAACCGTTGATGGTTACGGTTTTTGATGCGGCAAGCTTTCCATTCACATAGGCCGTAAGCCTTATTTCTGCATAACGATCCACGATCGCCTTTTCCGAAGCGGGTGCCATAGACCAGAAAAGACCCATTGGATCGATGCTGGTATATGATCCCGATATCGGGGCAGTCGCGCCAATGTCTAACTTGCCCGTCTCATCCGCAATAAAACGCGCGGACGACCTGAACATCTGCGGTGAGGCACCGCCAAAGGTCATTGAACGTTCAGCCCGAACCTCAACCTCAGCCCCCGGTTCAAAACCTATCAGGACCATATCCACAACGTCGGCGTACAGGGCGTCAGCGGACGGTCTGACGTCAATCTGCTGCGCTAAAGCAGGTTGGATAGCTACTACACACATTGTGCAGCCGATCACCGCGAACAGTGCCAAAACAATCGTCTTCATGAACCCATTCCCTGCGACATGGCAATGATACACAAGTTGCATCAAAGATGTCGCTGCCATCATGTGTTGGGCACGGCACCTAAACAACTTAAATATCTGTCATGTCTTCGGTAAGCTAAGTCTGATTGTAGAAGGCCAATAGACCTTTACAGGGCATCACAAGGGTGATGTGGTGCTTGATCACCACCACCTTGTTGGGCGCGTTGTGAATCCCGCCGCTTTTTCTAACACAGATGCAATATTCAATACCGTGCCTTCGTCAAGCGCCTTGCCAATGACCTGCAAGCCCAGTGGCAGCCCCTGACTGTCCAGACCCGCCGGCACCGACATGCCGGGTAACCCTGCCAGATTGGTGGTGACGGTAAAGACATCATTGAGATACATGGCGACCGGATCGGCCGCCTTGGCGGCATCGCCCAGTTCAAAGGCCGATGAGGGCGTGGCGGGCGTCAAAATAACATCGCAGGCTTCAAACGCCTTGGTGAAATCCTCAGCGATGCGACGGCGCACCTTAAGCGCCTTAACGTAATAGGCATCATAAAAACCCGCCGACAGCACATAGGTGCCGATCATGATTCGGCGCTTGACCTCCTTGCCAAAGCCCTCAGAGCGCGACATCTCATAGGTGTCGGTCAAGGATGTCACACCTTCGGCGCGGTGGCCAAAGCGCATACCATCATAGCGCGCCAGATTGGACGAGGCCTCAGCCGGTGCGATGATGTAATAGCACGGCAGGGCATATTTGGTGTTGGGCAAGGATATCCGCACAATCTCGGCCCCGGCATCTTTCAGCCAGGCAATGCCCTGCTCCCACAGCGCGTCGATTTCCGCCGGAATACCCTCAAGGCGATATTCGTCAGGGATGCCAATGCGCAAACCCTTGACCGACTTGCCGATAAAGCTGGAAAAGTCGGGCACAGGCAGATTGAGCGAGGTCGAATCCTTAATGTCATACGAACACATGGCCTGAAGCATAATAGCGGCGTCTTCGACCGTCTTGGTGATCGGGCCGGCCTGATCCAGCGACGACGCAAAGGCCACCATGCCATAACGCGAACACCGGCCATAGGTCGGTTTAATGCCGACTGTGCCGGTAAAGGCCGCCGGTTGACGGATGGAGCCGCCTGTGTCTGATGCGGTCGCCGCCAGACACAGATCAGCCGCCACAGCCGAGGCCGAACCACCGGACGATCCACCGGGCGTCAAAGGCGCATTAGAGCCGCGCGACTTCCATGGATTGGTGACAGCGCCCCAATGTGAAGTTTCGTTGGATGAGCCCATGGCGAATTCATCCATATTGAGCTTACCCAACATGACCGCGCCTTCGTCCCACAGATTTTGCGTGACGGTCGATTCGTAGGTCGGCACAAAATTGGCCAAGATGCCCGAACAGGCCGTGGTGCGCACACCCCTGGTGCAATAAAGATCCTTGATGCCCAGAGGTGCGCCTTCCAGCGCCCGTCCTTCGCCCGTGGCCAGACGCGCATCAGACAGGGCTGCCTGATCACGGGCCAGATCAAAGCTGGTTTCAACATAGGCATTGAGCTTGCTGTTTGCGCCTTCGATGGCGCCAATAAAGGCATTGGTCAGCTCCAGCGACGAAAAGCTCTTGGCCTTCAGTCCATCCAGTGCGCCTTTGAGCGTCAGTTGCGTTAAATCGCTCATTATTCAACCACCTTGGGCACGACAAAGAAGCCATCGACCGAATTTGGCGCATTGGCGACAATCTGATCGACCTTATCGCCATCACTGACCACATCGTCACGCATGGGTGTCGGCATTTCAACGGCGGTCGTCATCGGCTCTACGCCGGTTACATCCACCTCATTAAGCTGTTCAATCCAGCCTAAGATACCGTTCAGTTCACCCGCGAGGACTTGCAGCCGCTCATCGCTTTCGCGCAGGCGCGACAGGCTCGCTACTTTTTTGACGGTCGCCACATCAATGGCCATGGTCAGACTCCTTATATCCAGGGTTTGTCGGTTAGCGATTGAGGGCGTTTTTGGCAAGG
>JBAWDM010000346.1:0-7166 GCA_049590735.1 Asticcacaulis sp.
CGCCATGGCCGCGACCCGTTCATTGATATTGGTGACAATCTGATAGGCGCCGATCTTATGACCATCCTTGTCCAGTAGGGTGTTGAACTTGATGTCGTAGGTATTACGCGCCAGATGCGGCAGACCGAACTCAGACGTGGTTGTAAACTCTTCACAGTTCAGGGCCCGCGTCCACAGGGCTCTTGCGGCGGCACGTTCTTCCGGCGCGTCAATCACGTCCAGAATGTGATCACCGACCTTTACCTCTACACCAAAGCCTCTGACATAATCATCAATAGCCGCCTTATTCAGGGCCAGGATGCGATAGTCGAGATCAACCAGTATAATCAGGGAGTCGGTGGACTCAAAAACAGTGGCCAGCAAATTACGCTCGGCGGTACGGGCCTGCACCTGTTCTTCCAGCGAAGCGGCCAGATCCTGTAAGGCTCTTTCAGCCCTTGCCCGTTCAACGGAAATGCGAGCTCGTTCCGATATATCCTTAATTAAGGATATATCTTCGTCTGTCCAGGCACGCGGTTTATCGTTATTGATATAAAGCACCGCCACAGTCTTATCTTTTTCAACAACGGGCACATTCACAAACGAGCGCGCATGCCTGGCCTCCAGCGCCTGAGTGGCGGAAGCGGTGCGCGGATCCTGACGTGTATCCGCAATGGCAATAAAATGACCCGCTTTCAGGTCATCCACAAAGGTGCCGAAATCGCGCAGATTAAGCCGTCCCGCTAAACTTTCCACACCCTTTGCCGTCCAGTCCCGCTCAACCGTAAAGCTGTCATCTGTGGGGTCAACCGTGCCAAAGCCCACCCGACTTACACTCAACGCCTCACCCAGCACCCGGCCGATTTCATAAGAGGTTGTGGCAATGTCGGCGGTCTGGCGCAAGGCATCGTGCAGTTTGACAAGCGTATCGCGGCGTTGATCGGCCTGTTTCCTGAGGCTGATATCCAGCGTAGTGCCCATGGCGCGGACACAGACACCTTCGTCATCAAAAATACCCCGGCCCTTAGCTGACACCCACCTGAGGACACCGTCTTCTTTGCCTATGCAGCGATATTCCACATCATAAGGTGCGCGCACATCCGGGTCGAGCGCGGCCTCAAAGGCCCGCCGCGTCGGCTCCAGATCATCGGGATGCAGAAGATCATAAAATCATCCAGCGTCACATTCACATCCGGGGAAACACCAAACATGGCTTTGCAGCGCCGGTCCCAGAACATGACATTCTTGACCCGATCGACGTCCCACAGGCCGATTTCGGCAAGCTCTGTGGCCAGCCTTAATTGTTCTTCGCTCTGCACCAGCGCTTCGGCCGCGCGCAATGTGCGAGTGACATCGTAACCCCCGACAAATATCCCGGATATCTGACCGTTGTCACCGCGAATGGGTTGATAGATGAAATCGAGAAATTCGTCTTCGTCACGACCCTCAAAACGGATTTTCATGCCCCGTGCGATAAAAGGCTCGCCCGTGGCATACACATTATCCAAAAGCTCGAAAAATCCCTGTTCTTCAAGTTCAGGCAAGGCCTCCCGTATGGACTGTCCAACCAGATTTGCACGTTGCACGACCGATACATAGGCATCATTGACATAGCTAAAGACGTGATCCGGCCCGCTCAGGATCGCCGTAAACCCCGGCATTTGCTGAAGCATGTCGCGCTGACGTTGCGCCTCCACCATGCTGCGCCGTTCGGTCAGAACCCGCTCTGTGGTCTCAATGACAATGGCGATAACACCGGCCGGTTTTCCGTTCTCGTCATAGATGGGGGAATAGTCGAGATTGAGCCAGACCTGTTCCGGCGCGCCATGCCGATACAGGGTCAGCTCCTGATCCTTATAGCTAAGTGTACCGCCCGCCAGGCAGGTCTTCATGACATGATCATTAAAATCGGCGACCTCAGGCCAGCCCTCGCGCACACGCGAACCCAGAATTTGCGGATGACGGCCACCGGCAAATACCGAATAGGCGTCATTATAGACCATCAGGCCCTCATCGCCCCACAACATAACCATGGCCACGGGCGAGCTTAAAACCACACCCAGCGCCGTGCGGAAATTCTGCGGCCAGCCGCTTATTTCTTTCAGTGAAGTTTTAGCCCAGTCATAATCGGCAATCAGATGCCCGACCTCGCCGCCGACCTTACGCATAAAGTCATCAAACGATATGGAAGGCGAAGCAGAAGAACGGGATGTTTTATCAGACATTGCAGACCGCAGGACGGTGAAACTTACATAAAGGGCGTACAGCCTTTGGTATAAAAGTCCGACTGCAAGGTGAATATACCGGCATTAAATAAAGGTTCAATAAGGTGATGGCATCCCCCGCAGACAAACGCTTAAAGACCCAGATGCTTTAACACAGCCGCAATGGTCACCGAAGCAAAATGGATGCTGGAATCGGCCACACCATAGGGCAGGAAAATCCATTTTCCGCTGCGCAAGGCCCCGCATGTATAGATGACATTGGGCACATAACCTTCGCGATTGTCATCAGACGGCGACAAAAACGGCACTGCAGAACGCGCCAAAACCTTACGCGGATCCTTTTTATCGAGCAGGGCAACCCCCAGCGAATAGCGCCGCACAGCACCCACCCCGTGTGTGAATACCAGCCAGCCTTCGTCGATTTCAATGGGTGAGCCGCAATTGCCCATCTGGATCAGCTCCCACGGCGCTTCGGGGCCTAAGATGCGTTCGCCATTATTCCAGTTATATTTGTCGTCTGATTCCAGATAATAGAGGCTTTCGTGATCAAGCCGACCCAGTGCCGCATAACGCCCGTTAATCTTGCGCGGGAAAAAAGCCAGACCCTTATGCAGGGACGCTGCTCCGACAAACGGCGTCAGGGTAAAGGTGCGGAAATCCTGGGTTTCAAAACATTCGCAGGCAATTTCACGACCATTATAGGCCGTATAGGTGCCCATATAGGTCTTGCGCCCTTTTGCGTCCAAAAAGGTCACCATACGCAGGTCTTCAAGCCCGTTGGTCTGCGTGCGTGTGACCGGAAAAAGCACGGTTTCCGTTATGGGACAGGCCGGATGGCCATAGACTGTGACGGGCCCGTCCAAAGGTGAATTGGGTGCCGGCCGGGCGACCACGGCAAACTCGCTTTCGGGTTTGAGCTCCATGTCGCCATCGGGATAGAAGGTGCCTTCGCGGAAGGAGATGGTCGACACGTGCCCCTCACCGACGGTTCGGGTCGACAGAACAAAATTGACCCCATCCTTCGGTGCGCCCGACTGATCCGGATGCAGGACAACGCTGGGGTTCATGACGGCGGCGGCCTGATAGCTGTATTCATGACAGAAATAGGCGCCAATCAGCGCCATATGATCTTCATCCAGATTTTCCAGCCCGCCCTGAATGGCCTGAATCTGGCGGAACCGCTCCATAAATATGCCACGCACCTGCCAGTGCCGGCCGGTAAAATCGCGGTTGACCAACTCAAGTTCGGCCTGGCAATCCTCAGGGCTTAAATCTATCAAAGCACTGCATATACGACCGACCCGCGACATGGCACCCATGGCGCTGTCACGCGGATTTGTCGAAATGGAAAACGGCAATAAGATGACCCGATCCGGCGTGGCGTGCAGCATGGTGTCGCTGAGGATCATATCCACTGAGGCGGGGTTTTCATTATCAGGCAGAGCATGTAGTGGGACAGAAGGCGGGTTCATAAAGTTACATCCTTGCTTATGGCGGCCCAGCTTAAGGGATAGGCCAGCAGGGACTCAGCCCCCTGATTTTCATTTACACCGCCTCTGGTCAGGCCGTCATGACAATTACCGGCATCATCCAGAAGCGTCTGACTGCGGGTATTGCGTCCGTGAAACCAGCCAAAGGCTCTTATGGCTTCGTCGCGCCACGTCATATCACGCGTAGCAGCGGCGACATTCATGCAGGCTTCGACAGTGGCCTGCACCTCAATGGGTTGCTGATCATAAAGCGATTCCTGACCGTCTTCATCGGCACAAAAATGCGAGGTCGGCACAGGCACAAAGATATTGGGGTCCGCGGCCGACTGGCGCTGCATGATCCAGCGCATAGCCGCCAACCCCTTATCCATCATGCCCTGTTCACCCAGACAATGCGCGCCCAAAACCAGACCTTCGGCCAGACGGGCATTATCATAGGACAGTTGCGGCTCGAACCAGAGGTGGTCAGCGCAGGCATGGGTATTATAGGCCTCATGCAGAACATGGGTCAGCGTCTCGATCATTGGGCGGCAGGTGGCGTCATCGGCAATCACGTCACTGCCCTGACTTAAGGTGCGGATCAGGCTGGCCTGAGCACGCAAAGACGTCCATGTCTGCGCCTGAGGCAGAACGCGATTGATCAGTTCTTTGGCCCAGTTGCGCAGATCAACCGGCAGGCCTGAAGCCGCCACATGGCCCAGCGATTCCAGCGCACGGGCGCAACAATCATCCGAACCCCCGTCATCCAGCCAGTCGCGGCCATACGACATAAAGTTGCGAAAGCGCGACTCATGGTTCCAGGCGTGATTGACAAAGGCGGCATAGTTATAAGCCAGCCTGAGGTGTGAGGCGCTCAAGGTCTGCTTGCGTGACCACAGGGCCGTCAGGCTGAGGGCGCGCGCATTATCATCAGTGCAATAGCCGTGCTGACGATCGGGCAGGCTATATTTACCGTGTTGAAATATGCCGCAATCATCACTCATCCGCTCGATGCCCGTCCAGGATGGCTGAACATCGGTCAGACTGTGGATTTGCGGAGACACCCTGACCGGACGCGCCTTGCGTTCCGTGATCGCCGTTTCGGTCAGGGCGACATAGGTATTGGCCACAGCCGACCAGCGCGAGGGACGCGCCGAGTCATAAGCCTTTTTGCGCATGGTTTCGCGCACATCATCATGTGTCAGAAGCCGGCCAATGGCCTTTGAAAACGCCTCTGTGTCGCCAAAGGGGCAAATCACCCCGACACCCCCCGACAAGGCCTCAAGCGCATGCCAATAGGGCGTGGACACAACCGGGCAACCCAGAGCCAGTGCATAGGAAAGCGTACCGGAGGTGATCTGAGTTTCCGTCAGATAGGGCGTCACATAGACATCCGTGGCCTGAAGGATATCCACCAGATCATTATCGCTGATGAAACGATTGATAAAGCGCACCTGATTTTCCACGCCCAGCTCTTTGGCCATAGCCTTGAGCTGATCGCGATAAGCCTCACCGACATCCCGCAGCAAATGCGGATGGGTGGCCCCCACCACCAGATAGACGACTTCGGGGCAGATTTCCCGCAAACGCGGCAAGGCGGCAATGACGGTTTCAATCCCTTTATTCGGCGACAAAAGACCAAAGGTGGTCAGGGTTTTCATGCCCGTCAGATGCAGACCCGCCTTAAAGGCAGAGGTGTCAGTCAGGGGCCGCGACGGGGCGCCATGTGGCACAACGCGGATTTGACTGGCCGGTACATTATAAACCTTGCGCAGGATATCCGCGCCTTTTTCGGCCATGGTGATCAGCGTATCCGATAAACGGATCAGGTCGTTCATGACCCGGCGCTGATCGGCATTGGGGTTTTCGAGCACAGTATGCAGTGTGGTGATAACCGGCATATTGAGCCGTTCCAGACAGGCCGTCAGATAGGCCCCCGAAGGGCCGCCATAAATGCCGAATTCATGCTGCACGAATAAAACATCCGTGCCTTCTGCATTCAGGGTGTCGGCCAGACGGCGATAGGCGTCGATATCTTCCTGAGGCAGTTTATGGGTGACATGATCGGGATAGGCATAGTCACTACCCGTATCATTCATGGCGATGACGTTCCAGCGCACCTTGGGCAAGGCGGCCGCCAAACAATTATACATATCACGCGTAAAGGTGGCTAAGCCACACTGACGCGGCGGAAAATTTCCGATAATGGCGGCCCGGGTCAGGGCGGCGCCCAAGGGGATAATATCGGCTACCCGATTCAGAAGCGGGACAGGCAGGTCTTCCAGGCTAAAATCTTCGCGCTCGACCTCAAAGCTATTCGTCTGCAACATGTCCAGGCTCCAAAAGGGTTACAGGGCGTAAAAAAGGGTAAGCGCACAATGGCGCTTTGCAAAATAAGGAAGCAGTAGGGAAGAAGGCGATTCCGCATAAGGAGCGGGCATATGCCTGTTAAATCAGAGCTATAATGGATAATAGCGCACACGCCTTATCGTGTGCTGCATCGCAACATATAAGACAAGATTACTGGCCGCTTATATGGCGGTCGTGTCAAGTTTAATAATAAAAGCGTACCATCAAGGCGTTATCCGGCCATCAGCAAGGGTACTTTATCCGCCCCGGCTGCGCGATTCAGGTCAGCCTGCTTAACCTGCTTCAGTCGTGCCATCAAATCCCGCACATGATCCTTTTGGACATTATCGCGTGCCATCAAAAGTTCCGTGATCGGATCGAGCAAAATTTCCTCAAGAGTCAGGGCATTCATTTTCGCATGTTCACACATAATCATGTCCTCCTGAGTTCTTTTTTTTGTAGTGCTTTTAAAATAGCTGCAAGCCTGTAAGGTTCACATGGCGGAGCGTCTGAGTGGCTATAAAGATTAGGTAAGGCGGCGGGCCACCGTATCCAAGAGGGCGGTGGCAAATTTCACAAAACTGTCTTTATCGACCCCTGATCTTTGCTGGCGTAAAACGCATCTGACGCTTATGGCATATAGGTTAGCGTGCCCCCTCTTGTCTAACGTACATATGGGCGTTCGCGGGGGAAAATCGTGTCACTTATTGAAAACAGCGAACGGTTCACGCGACGCATGGCCCAAAAGCCGGAACGGCCTGTCTGGTGGCAGGATTTTGAATGGAAAAACAACCGGCTGGTCATCCGTAAAACCGGCATTGCACTGCGTGTCGACGCTGCCTTAGTGCATGAAATATGGAACTGGGCGCTCTATCTGGGCCTTTTACATGCCGTCTCCGTGATGGGCCGTCTTAAGGCGCGCCCCAGACCGCGCCTGTGGTTTACACCGGATCAGCCCCGCCCGTGGTATCTGGTGCGCGGCGCAGCCATGTGGGCCGGCATGGATCTGGCGCAAAGCCGCCATGAGGCCGATGTGACCTTGTATTTTGACGACAGCACCATCGGCGAAGCCCCGTCGGCCCTGCCTGACCGGCCGCTTAATCACGCCTGCACGGATATTTCCAAAAGCCATGTGGCGCGCATT
>JBAWDM010000347.1:0-4767 GCA_049590735.1 Asticcacaulis sp.
GGTCAGAGGCTGAGCCGGTTTTTGATTTGGGTTCGGAAAGATTAAGCGGGGGGCGGCGTGATGTCATGCAAACTGTCCTGAAGCCTAAGGTTTGTGGCTGCGTACCGGGGGTTCTCCCATCAGGAGAAAGTTATCGCCAACGCACACATTAAGCAAAGGATTTTGTCTTAAGGTCTGATATTCTCAGGTTTCAAACCGGGCTGTTGGCAGCCCGGCAACAGCACATACAAGGCAAGTTATCAGACGGGATGTAACTTAGCCTTCGTGCCGTTTGCGCAAAATATCCAGCACATTTTCCAGTTTGGTTTCACGTGCCATCAACAGAACTTCGAGATGAAACAGAAGATCAGCCGCTTCATTGTGCAATTCATCGAGATCACCGGCGCGGCCGGCCAGAGCCGTTTCCAGACCCTCTTCGCCGACCTTTTGCGCAATCTTGGCCAGACCTTTGTGCATCAGGCGGGCCGTATAGCTGTCGACCGGAGAGGCCTGACTGCGGTCTTTGACCACCTGAGCCAGATGCCCCATAAAGCCAATGCCCGGCGCGGTTTCCGAGCCAAAACAGGAGGTGGTTTTGGTGTGGCAGGTTGGTCCTTGCGGTCGGGCATAGACCAAAAGTGCGTCTTCGTCGCAATCGGTCAGGATGCGATCCAACTCAAGTGTATCACCTGAGGTCTCCCCCTTGCGCCACAAACGGTTTTTTGAGCGCGACCAGAAGGTGACCTGACCGCCTTCTAAGGTTTTTGTCAACGCCTCGGCATTCATATAGCCAAGCATCAGCACCTGAAGTGTGTCGGCATCCTGCACAATGGCCGGCACTAACCCATCGCCTTTGCTGAAGTCGATCTGGCCGATATCTGTGAGGGTAAGCGCGTCTGGTAATTTGTGAGCGTCAGGCATGATATTCGTTCTCTTGAGCCTTATTGTTTTATACCTCCCCAACGTGTTGGGGAGGGGGACCGCCGCGTTCTTTACGCAGTGGTGGTGGGGTATCTTGCTTTTACAATCTCACCGCGATACCGGCAGCGCGAAGATCACGCTTCAGGTCGGGAATGGCAATGACTTTTTTGTGGAAAACACTGGCCGCCAGTGCGCCGGACACGTCGGCCTGATTGAATACGTCCTCGAAATGCTCAGGCGCGCCTGCGCCACCGGAGGCAATCAGGGGGATATCTATCAAATCACGAACCAAGCGCAACTGTTTGATATCATAGCCTTTGCGCACGCCGTCCTGATTCATGCAATTAAGTACGATTTCACCGGCCCCGCGGCTTTTGACTTCCACGACCCAATCGAGCGTTCGCCTGCCAACGGTACGCATCTTGTCCGGATCGCCGCTATATTGATGTACAAAATAATCATTTCCAGTTTCACGGGAGTCGATACCCACCACCACACATTGCGAGCCGGCCATGTCGGCCAATTCATTGATCAGGTCGGGGCGTTCCAGAGCCGGAGAATTGATCGACACCTTATCGGCACCGGAATTGAGGCATTTCACGGCCTGTTCGGCGGTGCGGATGCCCCCGGCCACACAAAAAGGAATGTCCAGAGCGCGGGCGATATCGCGCACCCAGTTATAGTCGACTGTGCGGCCTTCACTTGATGCCGTGATGTCATAAAGCACCAGCTCATCAGCGCCTTCATCGCGGTAACGCAGGGCCATATCGACCGCGTCACCCAGGATTTCATGGCCGACAAACTGCACGCCCTTAACGACCTTGCCGTCCTTGACATCGAGGCAGGGGATGATGCGTCTAGCTAGCATAGTTTTCAACCCACATTCAAAGCAGCTTTCAGGTCAATCAGACCTTCGTAAATGGCCTTACCGACTATGGCGCCATGCACGCCCAAAGCCTTGAGGTCATACAGGTCTTCGATGGATTTGACCCCGCCGGACGCCTGAATTTCGAGATCAGGGCGTTTTTGACGCAAACGCCGCATCAGTTCCATATTGGGGCCCATCAACATGCCGTCACGCGACACATCGGTGACTAAAATACGCTGTGCTACCCCAAACGGGTAGTAGTCAAGCACGTCCCACAGGCTGATGCCCGAACCTTCGACCCAGCCATGCAGGGCGGCATCGAAATCACCGTCAGCCGTTGGTAAAACATCCAGCGCCAGGGTGATGCGGTCCTTGCCGAAATCACGCAGCCAGCCGCGCACTTCCTCTGGATTTTTCACGGCCGCAGAGCCGACCACAACCGCCGATACGCCTTGATCCAGCAGGGTTTGGACGTGTTCGCGCGTTCGGACACCGCCGCCGGTTTGAATTTTCGCACGTGAGGCCTTGGCCAGGCGTCCGATCAGTTCATGCTGCTGCGGCGAGCCGTTTTTAGCGCCGTCCAGATCGACCACATGCACCCATTCGGCAAATTCCTGATTGAACAGGGCCAGCCGTTTAAACGGGTCCGTATCATAGCGGGTCACGGCATCAAAACGGCCTTGCGCCAGGCGCACACATTCGCCGTTAATCAGATCAATAGCGGGGTAAAGGATCACAAGTCTACTCGCAGAAAATTCTCTAAAATCTTGGCACCCGTGGCCGATGAGCGTTCCGGGTGGAACTGGCAGCCGAACACATTGCCCTTACGAACCATAGCGGCGAAGGGCTCACCATAGGTACAGGCCGCCAGCGTATAGTCATTGACCGGACAGGCAAAACTATGGACAAAATAGGCGAAATCGCCATCCGACACACCCTGCGTTAAAGGATCAGATTTGATACCTTCAAGCTGGTTCCAGCCCATATGCGGCACTACCAAACTCTGCGAAGCGGCCATTTTGGTGACGCGGCCGGGGATGAGGCCAAGCCCGTCGACATTACCTTCTTCGGAACTTTCAAACAGCAATTGCTGGCCAAGACAGACGCCCAAAAGCGGCGCCTTAATGGCGCGAATAGTGTCATAAAGACCAAGCTCATGGATGCGCGACATGGCAAAACCGGCCGCGCCGACACCGGGCAGTACAACCTTATCCGCCGCTAAGATCTCGGCAGGGTCAGAGCTGAGGCAGGCGGAGGCACCCAAGCGTTCCAGCGCAAACAGGACGGAAGCGGTATTGGCGCAGCCAATTTCAATAACTGTAATATTTTGGGTCACGCGAGCATCCCCTTAGTGGACGGCAGCGCATCGCCTTCGATTCGTGTCGCCTGACGCAAGGCACGGCCCAGAGCCTTAAAACAGGCCTCTGTCTTGTGGTGATCATTACCGCCACTCACTTCAACATGGATGGAAGCCCCTAAGGTTTCCGACAGTGACCGAAAGGCATGCGCCGTCATTTCGGTTTGATACTCACCGATATGGGTGGCTTCGAACTCGCCCTTGAAAACACAGAAGGGACGCCCGCCCAGATCGACCGAGATCTTAGCTTCGGTTTCATCCATCGGTAGCACAAAACCAAAGCGCGCCATGCCAACGCGATCACCCAAGGCCATCTTCAGGGCCTGACCAAAGGCCAGCATACTGTCTTCGACCGTGTGGTGACCGTCGATTTCCAGATCACCCTGACAGGCCAGTTGCAGCGAAAATCCGCCGTGGGTCGCCACCTGATCCAGCATGTGATCAAAAAAGCCAATGCCGGTATTGACCTTGACCGGCCGCGCCTGATCCAGATTAACGAGGGCGGATATGCGCGTTTCCTTGGTGTCGCGCAAAACCTCACCGGTGCGGGGCGGCGGGCCATCAGGTGCTACCTCCAGCGCGGTCAGAAGGCGGTTGTTAGCGGCCACATCACCCAGCGCCACCAGCAGGCCGGTTTTGGTCTGTTGCGGGGCCAGTCCGAATTTTTTCAAGGCGGGTTGGGTGACGGCCAAATCCTTAGGGTGCAGGACAACAAACGGCCCGTCATTCAGGGCAAACCCGTCCAGTTGCGCAGACCCGGACAAGGCCGCAGCCACGCGCTTTTGCTCTGTGCGGATCAGGTCAATACGTGAGGCCAGACTTAAGGCGCGCGAGGGCGAAAGCGCGGCCTCGGCGGCGCGGATACTGGGTGTCGGCAGGGGCTGCGGTTCGCAATAACGCAATAGCCCTTGCAAGGTTTTCTGGCTGCCGATCAGCCCGCCTACCCGCGCACCGGCCATGCCAAACAGATAGGACAGGCTTTTCAGCACCACAACATTGGGTTCCGTGGTGGCCAGAACGGTCAGGCTTTGGGCCGTGCAGACGTCGAAATAGCTTTCGTCAATGACCAGAATGGTGGGGAAGATATCGACGGCCAGTGTCCGTGCCGCGATCAGATCCCACGCCTTACCATTGTTGAGTTGCGGATTTTGCACGAGGTAAAATCCACCGCCCTTGGGCAGGGGGCCGTTCTCCGGTGGCTTGCGCAGGGTCAGATTATAGACGGCGGCCAGATCCTCAATATAGGGATCGGCTTCTGCCCAGATAAATTCATGGCCATGCACACGCAAGCGGCGCATGAGAATTTCCAGAGCGTGCGAAGCGCCGCGTGTCACGATAAGCTGCTGGCTCTCAACGCCATAAAAATCGGCCATGCGCGCACATAACGGCTCAAGCGAGGGCGGCAGGGATTCCAGCCCGGCACCGGAGGCGTTCAGGGAAGAGAAGGGCGAGTTAAACATTTTTATATCTCCAGCCTGAAGTCCGCCGCACTGCGCTCAAGCAGCGGAGCGGTAGCGCAACTAAGATGCGCTCAAGCAGCGAAGCGTTAGCGCAACTAAAAAGCGCTTGGGCGGATTGTGTAAAACTTACCACTTTATATCTCCAGCCTGAAGTCCGCCGCAAGCGCGTGGGCCTCTAAGCC
>JBAWDM010000348.1:0-2642 GCA_049590735.1 Asticcacaulis sp.
GCACCGGCCAAGGCAGGCATGTTGGTGGCGGAATATGCCGCGCTCGATATAAAAAAGTCAGTGGTTGGGGCCGGTCGCGCCAATAAGGAACAGATATTGTTCATGGTCAAACGGTTGCTGCCTAAGGCCGACCCGAAGATGAAGGCGGATGCCGCCGATGCGCTGGCCTGTGCCATCACCCATGCGCATAAACGCAAAATGGCCAGCCTGAAACGGAGTGTCGCATGATCGGACGTTTACGCGGCACCTTGCTGGAGACGAACGAAGAAGAGGCCTTAGTCGAATGCGGCGGGGTCGGTTATGTGGTGCGCTGCGGTGTGCGTACGCTGGCGGCTATGCCCGACATCGGCAGCGAGGTTATTTTACAGATCGAAAGCCAGACACGCGAAGACGGCACGCGTCTCTACGGCTTTTTGCACAAGGACGAGCGCAAGGCCTATGTGGTTTTGCAAAATGTGCAGGGGGTGGGGCCAAAGGCGGCCTTGTCGGTTCTGGACATCCTGTCGCCGGATCAACTGGCGCAGGCGGTGGCCAATGAGGACAAGGCCTTGGTCGGGCGCGCCAATGGGGTGGGCCCGAAGCTGGCGCAGCGTATTGTCATCGAACTAAAGGGGAAGGTTCTGCACAGTGCCGAGTTTAATCCGACGATCCATTCGCCCGCGCAAACCTATGTGCCCACCGTGAATGGCGAAAGCGTGGCGGCATTGATGGGGCTGGGTGTATCCGAGACGCAATCGCGCATGGCGGTTGATGCGGCCCTGAAGTCACTTGGCGCGGATGCGGACTTGTCGGCGGTCATACGTGCCGCGTTGAAAGCGCTGGGTAAATAATGGCCAGACTGATTTCCGGAGAACCCGACCAAAACTACGAAGAACAGACGCAGGATCGTGCGCTCAGGCCGCAGAATTTTGAGGATTTTGTCGGCCAGGCGCCGCTCAAGGCCAATCTGAAAGTCTTTGTGGCGGCGGCGGCCAAGCGCAAGGAAGCGCTGGATCATGTCTTGTTTTACGGGCCGCCGGGTTTGGGCAAAACGACTCTGGCACAGATTGTAGCGCGGGAATTGGGCGTCGGCTTTCGCGCGACTTCAGGGCCGGTTCTGGCTAAGGCGGGCGATCTGGCGGCGATCCTGTCGAATCTGGAACCCAATGATGTTTTGTTCATTGATGAGATTCATCGTCTCAATCCGATGGTCGAAGAAATCCTTTATCCGGCCATGGAAGACTATGTGCTGGATCTGATTATTGGAGATGGCCCTGCGGCGCGCACGGTGCGCATTGATCTGGCGCCATTTACGCTGGTGGGGGCGACAACGCGGGCAGGCCTTTTGTCGACGCCGTTACGTGATCGTTTCGGCATTCCTTTGCGTTTGGAATTTTATACGCCGGCTGAATTGGTGCGCGTTGTGATGGGGACGGGGCGCAAGATGGGCGCACAGATATCCGAAGATGGCGCGCTGGAAATTGCCTCACGTTCACGTGGCACCCCGCGTGTGGCCGGGCGTTTGCTGCGCCGTGTCCGCGATTTTGCCCATGCCGAGGGTGCAGAGGTGATTGATAAAAAAGCCGCAGCCAAGGCCTTAGCGCGACTTGAGGTGGATGATGTCGGTCTGGATCATTCCGACCGGCGCTATCTGAAGGCGCTGATTGAAAACTATGGTGGCGGGCCGGTGGGACTTGAAACGATATCCGCCGCTATTGCCGAAGCGCGCGATGCGGTTGAAGATATGATTGAACCCTATCTGCTTCAGCAAGGCTTTATTCAGCGCACCCAACGTGGGCGCACGGCCTGTGCGCGGGCCTATCTGCATCTGGGACTGACGCCACCGACGCAACCGGCCGCAAGCCCGGATCTGTTCGATAATTAGCCGAACTGAAAAGCACTGACGGTTATATCCGTCGGCCCCAGATCGGTCTGGTGATAGGGGACGCTAAAACTATCACCGGCACCTGCCCCCGCCACGACCATAAGCGGCAGAAGATGTTCTTCGCGCGGATGGCAGGCGCGGGCGGAGGGCGCAGTCTGCCAGTCCAGCAGGCCCTGCGGCTCTGATTGCAAGGTCGCTTGCATCCATGTGTCAAATTCACGCGAAGCTGTACCGGCATCATGAACACCGCGCTGCATTAAACCGGGCAGGCTGTGATAGCTGAGGCCTGAGCCTATGATCAGCACACCTTCATCGCGCAAGGGCGCCAGGGCCTTGCCGAAAGCCAGATGCTCTGCCGGATCAAGACCGGCTTTTAAAGACACCTGCACGGTCGGAATGTCGGCATCCGGATAGGCCAGCAGCATGGGAATAAAGACGCCGTGGTCATAATTACGGTTAGAGTCACCCACCACCGTAATGCCAGCCTGCGCAGCCAGATCCTGCACGCGCGCGGCCAATTCCGGTGATCCGTCGGCGGGATAATCCAGTTCATAGGTATGGGCCGGAAAGCCGTAATAGTCGAACAGCATGCCCGGTTTTTGTTTAGTCTGGATGGTGAAATCAGCTTCTTCCCAATGGGCGGATATAATCAGGATCGCCTTTGGCTTCACGGCCACATCTGAAGATATGCGTTTCAGGTAAGCGCCCATCTCATCCCACATGCCCGCCGGATTCCAGGTCATGAAAAAACAAGGCCCGCCACCATGCGGAATATAGA
>JBAWDM010000349.1:0-1904 GCA_049590735.1 Asticcacaulis sp.
AGGTTGAAACGATTATCGATCTTCTCGACACAATCTTCGACGGTAACACGGGCCATACAGAACCTCAAAATGTAAAGTGTCCGCTTGGCCTGCCTAATATCGGGCGGCCATCGGGCGGAGACAAAAAAGTCATTGAACCGGTGCAAATAGCGCGTGTCGGCTCAAAAGACAAGGCATTACTCTTAGAGAAACATTTTCAGCACTTACATAAACTCAATCTACCCCATAGTGAAGACTGTTCGTTGACGACTATCATCCAGTGACCAGGCCATATCCACCTGCGACAAAGGCACGGGCGTCGTGGCGATACGAAAATCACCCTGCGTGGCGGCTTTAAACAAAGAATTTAGAACGTGGATCAATCTAACGGGTGAAACACTGCCTAAACCGCTCCCCATCAACGTGATTGGGGTAGCGCGCAACACATCTCCAGACAGGTTTACAAATGGACCACTTACACTGCCTATATGGACATAACGGATCGGCAATCGCTTTTCATTAGCCCTGGCGGCAGCCATCAATAAATGCTCGGCAGGCTCACCCCACAAATAGTCAATCACGACATGAATGCCTTGCGAAAACTGTACCTGCAATGCTTCATCAAGTGCTGCTGTATCCAGTGTCAATGGAATAACCACATCGGCACCAAGCATACTGAGTTCGTTCAAGGCTTCAAGATTTCGTCCGGTCGCAATAACCTTCTTGGCACCCATATATTTTGCAATCTGAATAGCCAACCTTCCCGATGTTCCAGTTGCACCGTTGACCAAAACAGTTTCACCACGCTTAAGTCCTGCGCGCTCAACATAAGCTGCCCACGATGACATGCCGGGATTAGCAAGGGCGGCGGCAGACACATCATCAAGATTTTCCGGTAGCGTGATACATTGCTTTGAATTTACAACGGTTTTTTCTGCCATGCTGCCAAAAGGCGTACACGGCAAGACGAAATAGACCCGACGACCATTCTTTAATTGTCCAACCCCGTCGATACCAGCAATAAACGGAAAGTCCGATGCGGAACTATAGTGTTGACCCGACGCCTGCCCTTTTACGACATGGCTCATCGCAGCAGCGTTCACCCGAAGCAAAACCTCACCTTGCGCAGGTATTGGATCGTCGAATTCTCCGTAGGTGGGTTCCTGGCCCAATACATGAACAATGGCGGCTTTCATAAATACCCTTTCCGAAATCCTTAATGTGTGTATTTTGCATATATATTGAGATCGACACAGGAGCAATAGATATATGCAAAATACACATATAAACGATCACATTTACGCTCTCCATGGCGCAATGATCGATTTAGTCAGCTTTATGAACCGCTCTCAGGTTGATGAAGTGCTTATCCGCAAAGCCAATATACGGCTTGATCGCGCCTTGTTTCCCCTGCTGGTAGGAATCGAGCGTTTAGGGCCCATTGGGATTGTCGATCTCGCAGACCGTGTCGGACGCGACTACACAACAGTAAGCCGTCAAGTGGGGAAATTGGAACAATCAGGACTTGTAGAGCGCCGTGCACAACCGGCGGACAAGCGCGTACGCGAAACCTTAATTACGCCCAAAGGTCAGGCCATGACAGGTGCCATTGATGCTGCCCGCGAACAGATAGCCCGCCTAGCCCTGGAAGATTGGGATGAGGCCGAGATTGAAACGCTTATTCGATTAATGCGTAAATTGTCGACCTCTTTTCAAACGCACGGGGCACATTGACTTAGTTGCAGCATCGTGACATTAAAACCGTCATGATCACATCCAAAGCCATGATTGCGCTCCTTATTGGCACCCTATTCGCTTAATGCGGTTGGGTGTTTTCTAGCGTCTTTTTTGGGCTTTCTCCACGTTTCGGGTTTCGATCATGCGCCTTCCTCTGCTACACATCGCACGAACACTCTTCACCTAAC
>JBAWDM010000350.1:0-7680 GCA_049590735.1 Asticcacaulis sp.
CATCATATGGCTTCTGCGTTTCGGAAAATATGCCTAAACTTCGCGCATGGATTTGATTCGGAACCCGACAGATGAAGGCCGCGACGAACGGCTTGATGTGGCTTTGCGTTTGCTGAAAAAGCCCGCCCATCATCACTTGCCCGGCAGTGTGCCCTTATTGGCCGGTGTGGCGGTCGTGGGGGCTCTGTTGTTTCTGGGCTATGTCACAACGGACAAGCCGGATATGATACCGGCCGTTAAGATCATCCAGCCGGTTGCGGCATCATCTGCCGGTTTTGAACTGTCCGGCCAGCCCTTGTCAGCAGAGCCTGTGACGGACGCGGTTGTGTTGAGCGATTCGGACGCAGCCACAGTGTCTCAGTAGCTAGTTCTGCTGGTAGACATAGCGCCAGGCATCCTGCGCGGCCTTGATGAGCGCGCCCGCCTTATGGCAGGTTTCCTCATATTCGGTTTGCGGCACGCTGTCGGCAACCACACCGGCACCGGCCTGCACGTAGATCATCTGATCCTTGAACAGGGCTGTGCGCAGAACAATACAGATATCCACGCTGCCGCCGCTTGAAATATAGCCCACGCCACCGCCGTACACCACGCCGCGCTTGACCGTCTCCAGTTCGTCGATAATCTCCATGGCCCGTACCTTGGGCGCGCCGGACAGCGTACCCGCAGGCAGCGCCGCCAGCAGCGCATCCACCGCATCCAGACCTTCGGGGGCATCGCCTTCAACGTTTGAGACAATGTGCATGACATGGCTGTAGCGCTCGATAACGAACTTTTCGGTGACGCGCACGGAGGCCGGTTTGGCCACCCGACCTACATCATTGCGCCCCAGATCGAGCAGCATGAGGTGTTCAGACAGTTCCTTGGGGTCGGCCAGTAATTCCAGCTCCAGCGCCTTGTCAGCCGCGGGCGTCTTACCACGCGGGCGTGTGCCGGCAATCGGGCGTATGGTCAGCTTGCCATCGCGCAGGCGCACCAGAATTTCCGGCGAAGACCCGGCCAGCTGGAACTCACCAAAGTTCAGATAGAACAGGTAGGGTGAGGGGTTGTGGCGGCGCAGGGAACGATAAAAGGACAGAGGATCGAGCGTGAACGGAGCTTCAAAACGGTGGCTGGGCACAACCTGAAAAATGTCACCGGCGGCAATATAGGTTTTGGCGGCCCTGACCATATCGCCGTAAGCTGTGGCGGTTGTGGCGGACATGAGGGGCGGCTGGCTGTGGTCATGCGGGGCCGGTTGTGCCGCCAAAGGCACGCGCAGATCGGCCTCTACACTGTCCAGTCGCGCCAGAACCTCAGCATAGGCGTCTGTTGCCGAGCGTGCATCCGGCCAGACCGGACTGGCCAGCAGGATTTCATGCGCCACATTATCAAACACACAAATGACAGAGGGTCTGACCAGACAGGCATCCGGCAGCTTTAGCGGGTCGGGATTGCCCGTGCCGAAACTCTCCATCAGACGGATCATATCATAGCCGAACACGCCAAACAGGCCAGACACCATGGGCGGCAGACCATCGGGAATATCCATGCGGTTGGCGGCAACCAGCGCATGCAGGCTATCCAGCGTGGGTTGCGTGTCGCGTGTGTACTGACCCGCCGAAATCGCATCGCCCTGAGCCGTTTCCGCTACATCGCCAAAACAGCGCCACACCAGATCCGGACTTAATGTCAGGATGGAGTAACGCCCGGACAGGGCACCACCCTCTACGGATTCAAACAAAAAGCTGAACGGCCGCGCTTTGGACAGTTTCAGATAGGCTGATACCGCTGTTTCCAGATCATCAATCAGCTTGCGGATAACGATATGGGGCTTACCGGCCGCATAGTCGGCCTTAAAAGCGGCTTCATCATCCGTTTGTGTCAGGGAGCCCGTGGTCACGATGGCGTCTTCTCAGTGGTTTTTGTCGTTTCCGGCTTTTTCGCATCCTTGGGATCGGCGGGTGTGATGCCCAGTGTGACTTCAGCGACCCTTGGATTGATGGTGGTTTTAATCTGTGTGCGAGCCTGACTACGCGCGGTCAGGGCCAGATCCTTAGCGATTTCCTGCGAAATCTGCGTGCGTACTACGCTGGCCATGCTGTTGGCGGCCTTGATGTCCGCCTGCTGGACGGCATCCAGCTGGCCAATGGCGACATTGAACTGGTTTAAAGGCACGCTGAAATGATCACCGGCCTTGGCCACGAAGATGCGTCCCACCAGAGCCTCCGGCAGATTGGCTTGCTGGACGGTGGCGCGGTTCATGCCTTTACGTGTCTCAATCTTAGCCCCCAGACTGGCGGCGACAGCGCTAAAGCTTTCGCCCTTGTTCAAACGCGCCATAACCTCTTCTGCTTTGGCGGTAATGGCTGTGCTGACCTTATCGGCCATCCAGTACTGAGCCAGTTCGCCTTTGATTTCATCCAGAGGCGGGGCACCGGCAGGTTTAATGGCATCCAGACGCACGGCGAAATACTGACCCTCGCCCATTTCCTCAACATCCGAAGCGGAGCCAACCGAGGACAGGTCGAATATGTCTTTGACCAGGGTCGCGAATTTGGAATAATCAGCTTGCGGATTGCTGGTCTTGCCCTGGGCGGTCATCGGATCGAGCTGATGAACCTTAAGGCCCAGCTTGGCGGCCGTGGCGGCAAAGTCGTCACCGGCGCGCATGGCATCCGAAAAGGCATTGCTGTCTTTGTTGACGCGGTTGGCCGCCTGTTCCTTGACATATTCATCGGCCAGTTGAGCGCGCACACTGTCAAAAGACGGCGTCGAGCCGATTTTGATATCACCCATCTTAATGACAGCATAGCCCAATGAGCCCTGAACAGCGCCTGAGGTGTCACCGGATTTCATCGCAAAGGCGGCGCTGGCGATCTTGGCGTCGGTCACTTCGGACTGCGGTTTTGAGTCATAGGTAATGACCTGTCCGTTGTGCGCCTTGGCGGCATCCTGCGGGGTTTGTCCACCCTTGAGGGCTTCGGAAATGGCAGTGGCGTCCTTAGCGTTTTGCGCGGTAATCACTGTGAAGCTGCGGGTTTCCGGTGTGGCAAGCATTGCCAAACGATCCTTGTACATTTTTTGCAGCGCGTCTTCGTCGACCTTAATGTCCTGCATATAGGCCTGAGGCGAAAACTGCACGATCGAAGCCGTGCGGATTTCCGGCATCTGCAACTGAGTCAGGCGGGACTGATAAAAGGTTTTGAGGTCGGCATCGGTCGGCGGTGACGGCATGGTGATATTGCGGTCAGAGATGACAAAAAAGCTGGCATCGCGATTTTGCATCGCGGTGGCGGCTTCGGCTGCGGCATAGATGCGCGGCGCTTTAAAACCGGCGGCAATGGATGACAAAAATTGCTGGGCGGCGATTTCGTCAGAAATGCTTTCTTCAAAGCTTGTCTCCGTCAGATTATTCTGACGCAGTAATTGTGTATAGGTGTCTTTATCAAAACGCCCGGTCACGCTGTTGAAAAAGGCCGGGATTTTAGCAATGTCGGCCACAATCATTTTGGCGGACGGCCTGACACCCAGAGAATCCAGCCAGGCCGAGAAAGCCGTCTGATCCGCCAGTTCATTCAGCATGCGCACATGTTGGCCGGCGGCGACAAATTCTTCGTTGGTAAAGGTCTGGCCCTGATTCTGTTCCGGATAGTTTTTCTTGAACGTATCATAACGGCTTTTGAAGTCGGCTGCCGTGATCTTGCGATCACCCGCTGTGACCACATTGTCCGCACCCATCTTGTTGAACACGTCACTCAGGCCAAAAACGGCAAATGAGGCGATCAGAAGCCCCATTATAATCTTGAAAACCCATGACTTGGTGAAGTTGCGAAAGACGGTCAGCATGCGGCGTTTAATCCTGTAGACGGAGGTGAAATCCGGCGCGCCCTGTGTACACGGCGCACGCGGACGTCATATGTGCTGTGTCTTAAGGCACGAATAAGGCTGTTACAAAGGGATTTTGTGAGTTTATGTCATTTTCTTCGTAAGTTTTCTTGTCTTAGCCTGTGTTTGACGTGATGATCGCGACAGGATAATGACGCTGACTTCAGGCGAACGCACATAAAAGTTTCACATAGAAAACAGATGCGTCCAAACACGTAAGCCTGAAGATTTTGCCACACCTTTATATATAAGAAAATAAATGCCACACCCCTGTCTTATTGCCGCCAACTGGAAGATGCATGGCCTCAGGGCCTCTCTGACGGTTGCGCAAACCCTTGCCTCGCAAAGCCATGCCCATCCGGCGCGCGTGGTTATATTCCCACCGGCAACCCTGCTGCCGCTCATGGCTGAAAACCTGAAGGGCAGCGCCCTCAAACTGGGCGGGCAGGATTGCAGCCCTGAGGATTCGGGGGCCTATACGGGCGATATATCGGCTGCCATGCTTAAGGATGCCGGGGCGGATCTGGTGATTCTCGGTCATTCGGAGCGTCGGCACGGCCACAAGGAAACCTGCGAACTGGTGGCTCAAAAAGTACGGGCGGCCTTACGGGCGGGGCTTGAACCGATCATATGCATCGGCGAAACCCTGGCTCAGCGTCAAGCTGAACAGACCACGGAGGTCTTGCTGCGTCAATTGACGGACAGCCTGCCGCCGGAGCTTGCGGGTAAGGCTTTTCATGTGGCCTATGAGCCCAGATGGGCCATCGGAACCGGTCTGCTGCCCTCAGACGCACAGATTTCAGAAGCGATTTCGCTTATTCATCAGCAGCTTCAGCACAGATTTCCGGGTACGCAGAGCCAGATTTTATATGGCGGTTCCGTTAAGGGGGAGAATGCGGGGCACCTATTGAGTCTGCCGGGTATAGGCGGCCTGCTGGTGGGCGGGGCTTCACTGACGGCTGAGGGTTTCCTGCCGATTATTGCAGCGGCTGGGCCTAGAGCGCCCCTTGCGTAAGGGGCAAACACGTCATATTTCTGTTGCGCAAACGCGACTCCGCTATGGCCATTCCGGTTTTAGAATGCTAAGGGCGAGCAACTTTTGCTTTTTGGTGTCCGCCTGCGGACGCTGTCGATCCAAACCATAAAGACCCTACATGCTGTTTGCCATTCTGCTGACCGTTCAAATTATTGTTTGCCTGGCCGTAATCGCTTTGGTGCTGATGCAACGCTCAGAAGGCGGCGCTTTGGGTATGGGCGGTGGGCCTTCGGGCTTTATGTCGGCACGCGGCACGGGCAATTTGCTGACGCGCGGCACGGCGATCTTAGGGGTTATCTTTTTTGCCAACTCCATCGGCCTGACCATTGTCGGTAACTATTCGCAACGCAGCGTCTCTGCCGTTGACAAGGTGGACACCAGTGGCCTGACGCTGGATAAATCGGCCCTGCCCGCAGCGCCTGCCGGTGTGGCGACATCGAGTGCAGCCGGGCCTTCCTTAAGCGATCTGCCTCTGGCACCATCGCCGTCTGCAAATCAGCCTGCTATGTCTGCGCCGAAGCCTGCGGCCTCTGCGGCCAGGTCCGTGGCCCCCGTAAAGCTGCCGGCCGATCCTCAGGCCACAGCACCCGTGTCGCAAAAGCAGGTCGAAAAAGCCAAGGCGAATATCTGGGACACCCCTTCGTCTTCGGCAGCAAAAAGCGGGGCGGCATCGACATCCAAGGCATCTTCTGCCCCGGCATCTTCGGCTTCAAACTCTTCTGCTTCACGCTAAGGCGTTTCGTGATATCTTCAATCCTGTGTTCGCCCCATGAAGTAAATTCGTGGGGCCTCTCTGATTTATTGGTTCTTATAACTCATGGCCCGTTTCGTATTCATCACTGGCGGGGTGGTTTCCTCGCTTGGCAAGGGGCTGGCGTCGGCGGCGCTGGGGGCCCTGCTTCAGGCACGGGGCTTTAAGGTTCGGCTGCGTAAGCTCGACCCGTATCTGAACGTCGATCCGGGCACCATGTCGCCCTATCAGCACGGCGAAGTCTTTGTCACCGATGATGGTGCGGAAACTGATCTGGATCTGGGGCACTATGAGCGCTTTACCGGCGTCAATGCCCGCAAGTCGGACAATATCACCACCGGTCGCATCTATTCCAACATTATCGAAAAAGAGCGACGTGGCGATTATCTGGGGGCCACGGTTCAGGTGGTGCCGCACGTCACCGACCAGATCAAACAGTTTGTCGTTTCCGATCAGGGGGATACGGATTTCATTCTGGTCGAAATCGGCGGCACGGTCGGCGATATCGAAGGCCTGCCTTTCTTTGAGGCCATCCGCCAACTGGGTCAGGAATTGCCGCGTCAGCAATGCTGTTTTATCCATCTGACGCTTTTGCCGTTTGTGAAAACAGCCGGTGAGATGAAGACCAAGCCGACCCAGCACTCTGTCAAGGAACTGCGCTCGATCGGCATTCAGCCGGATATTTTGCTGTGCCGGTGCGAGCAGGAAATTCCGCCCGAAGAACGCCGCAAGATCGGTCTGTTCTGTAATGTGCGCGAAACCGCCGTCATTCAGGCGATGGATTCCGACAATATCTATGCCGTGCCGATTGATTACCACAAGCAGGGTCTTGATACCGAGGTTTTGAGCGTGTTTGGCATCGAATCGTCTCAGGCGCCCGATCTGGCCCTGTGGAAGGATATCACTCAGCGCTATGCCTATCCGGATGGCGAAGTGGCCATTGCGGTCGTCGGCAAATATACGGTTCTGAAAGACGCCTATAAGTCGCTGATTGAAGCACTTTATCATGGCGGCATGGCCAATAATGTGCGTGTGCGCATTGACTGGGTGGAATCGGATACGTTTGAAGGTGCGCCGCATGAGGTTATTCAGCGCTTAGAGAATGTGCATGCGATTCTGGTGCCCGGCGGTTTTGGCGAGCGCGGCGCGCAGGGCAAGATTGAGGCGGCACGCTTTGCCCGTGAGAATAATGTGCCCTATTTCGGCATCTGTTTCGGCATGCAGATGGCGGTGCTTGAGGCCGCGCGTCACATGGCGGGTATCGAAAAAGCCTCATCGACGGAATTTGGTCAGACCGATGAACCGGTTGTGGGTTTGATGACGGAATGGCTAAATGGCAATGAGCTGACGCAGCGCGCCGCCGGCGGCAATCTGGGCGGCACCATGCGTCTGGGCGCGTTTGATGCGAAGCTGAAGGCGGGCTCCAAAGTCGCGGACATTTATGGCAGCACAGACATATCTGAGCGCCACCGTCACCGTTATGAGGTCAATCGCGACTATATTGAGCGGCTGGAGGCCTGCGGCCTGACCTTTAGCGGCATGTCGCCGGACGGACTGTTGCCGGAAATCGTCGAACGGGCAGATCACCCGTGGTTTGTCGGCGTGCAATATCACCCTGAACTGAAGAGCCGTCCGTTTGCGCCACACCCCTTGTTCCAGAGCTTCATCGCCGCCGCCAAGGTGCGTTCGCGTCTGGTTTAAGCCTGTTTTCTGAAAAGAGTTTCCCATGCCCCGCCAATTGATCTCCTCCGGTTCGCCTTTCGAGGGCGAGATCGGATTCTCGCGCGCCGTCCGTTCGGGCAACCGTATCGAGGTGTCTGGCACGGCGCCGGTCGTGAACGGCCAGACCGCCGGTGTCGGCGACTGCTACGCCCAGACCAAGGCGGCGCTTGGTATCATCGTCAAGGCGGTGGAAGATGCCGGCGGCAAGACCTCCGACATAATCCGTACGCGCATCTTTCTGACCGATATTTCGCTGTGGAAGGATGCTGCCCGCGCTCACGGCGAAATCTTTAAAGACATCCGT
>JBAWDM010000351.1:0-8044 GCA_049590735.1 Asticcacaulis sp.
GGAAACAGGCGTCCGGCGCTCGCGTGCCCTGCCTTACCGGCCGGACGTGCGCCTGAATGTCACCCCTTCTGAGGTGCAATTAACTCTGACCAGTCAGGGCACGCCAGAGGTACTGCATGTCTATAATCGCCTGCAACCGGATGCCATTCCGCGCCGCTATACGGTGGCCAAAACGAAAACCCTGACGGATAGCTGGCAGGCTTTGGACGGCGCTTATGATCTCTGGCTTTTAGGGCCGGGCGGTTTCCATCGCCATTATACGGGCCGCAGTGAGGTTTTACCGATTGAGGTGTCGCTGGTGACAGACCCGACGGAGCCTTTACGAACCACACTCAGGCTGTCTAATCCGCGCTCTGAGCCCGCAAGCCTGCGTATCACCGCCGGTGCCTATCCGGATACCATGCCCGCCCAAACCGTCAGTCTCAAATCCGGTGAACAGCGCGATTTTGACCTGCCCCTGGCTGAGACGGGCGGCTGGTATGATCTGTGGATTATAGCGGAGGGCAGCGCGCAACGTCTCGCCGGTCGTATTGAAACCGGCCACAACAGCCTGAGCGATCCGGCACTGGGCGGGCCTGCGTCCTTGTGGCAAGAAGCCGTTCCAACGCTCTGATATTAAAAAAGATTATGACAATAAAGGACACGAGTATGACACCCAATCGCAGACAGGTCATTGTTGGCGCTACGGCGCTGGCAAGCGGTATGGCAGCGCTCAGGACGGAGGCCGGTTCGATATCACCGCGCGCCTTGCTGGTTCTGGGCGACTGGGGCCGCGAAAATACCCATCAGCATGCCGTGGCGAAGCAAATGAATATAGCCGCCGCAGAACGAAACTGCGTGGGAGTGGTCACGGTCGGTGACAATTTCTACGAAGACGGCGTTGTGTCGGTCGATGATCCCAAATGGCGCACCTATTTCGAAGATGTCTATTCGGGGCCGAGCCTGAAACCTCTGCCGTGGTATGCCACACTGGGCAATCATGACTATGGCAGTGCCCCGCAGGCTCAGGTCGCTTATAGCGAGATAAGCGAGCGCTGGCACATGCCGGAACGCTATTACAGGGTGTCCGGTGCCGGCCTCGGCATGCCCGGTCTGGATCTGTTTATCCTCGATACCAATCCCTTGATCGCTGATAATGCCAAAGGAGATGATCAGATGGCGGTCAATGTCCGCACGCAGGATGGTGACGCGCAACTGGTCTGGCTGGATCGGGCACTGGCGGCGTCACAGGCCCGTTATAAAATCGTCGTCGGTCACCACACCCTCTATTCCGGCGGCAGCCTGCATGGCAATACGCCTGAGCTGATCACCAAACTGTTGCCGATACTGCGCCGCCACCGCGTCGTGGCCTATGTCAATGGCCATGACCATGACCTTCAGCATATTGTCCGCGATGAGATGCACTTTATCTGTTCAGGGGCAGGGGCCGAATCGCGGCCCGTCCACGCTATTACAGGCACGCACTTTTGTCTGTCCCGATCGGGCTTTGCACTTCTCAGTCTGGACGAACAGGGGCTGTCTCTGGAATTTCGCGATTATAAGGGCAAAACGCCATATCAGACCCGGCTTAGCGCATAGCCTCTGCGGTTTCTTCTGCGTCATTCAAAATCTTCATGACGTCTTGTGTTGGCTTGCCGGATTCGATCGCGTCAATCGCCGCCTTGATGCGTTCGGCCTGAGCGCGATTATGCGGATCCCCGACAAAGGGCTCCAGTGCGGCGACCGCTTCGGGGCGGCGGTCATTGGCCAGATTGGCAAAGGCCGCCAGTCCGGCATATTGCATGACTCCGGGCGCCAGAAGATGCGCCCCATTGGCGGCATTGACCACATTCATGTCCGGAAAGCCCGGATCGTGCGAGAAGCTGCTGGCCAAATAATAGAGATTGGGCGCATCCAGCTTTTTTAAGGCATAGGCCGCAATAAAAGCCTCCTGCGCCTTTTCGCTTAAGGTGCGGGCCGCCTCACCGGATGCCTTGTCGGCCTGCGTAAGATAGGCGCGACCCAGCAAATACAGGCCTTCGAAATTATCAGGCGATTGATTCAAAAGAGTCAGGAGATCGGTTTGCGCTGCCTTTGGATCGCCATACAGAATTTGCGCCCGTGCCAAAGCCATACGCAAATCAGGCGTAGCCTGCGGCGACATAAGGCCCTGCAAATGGCTCAGTATAGCCTCACCCTGATCCTTTGACGGGCAGGTTTCCAGCAGGGAGGCGTCGAACAGATAATCGCCATCTGCTGCCGGAACCGGCGTCAACGCGATCTGATCATCCGGATAGTCGGTTACCGGCACTTTCAGATAATAGGACTTCTGCGCATAGCGTTTCAGAAGGGTTTGCAGGGTGTTGACATCAATGCCTGTGGCCGTTTCAAAGGCCGCCACCGGCGCTTCGCCTGCGCGTATGCGCCGGAAGTAGTCATTTAACGCCTTGGTGCGTTTGGTGTCATTCAGCATGTAGTGCGCCAGCAACCACGACTGCGCATAGAAACTTTCGATCTCCCAGCTATTATTGCTCTTGTCGCCGGTAAAGCCAAAGCCGGGGTCAAGCACGCGCGCAAACGGCACCCAGCGGTCTTCGGACAGGGTCATAATACGGCCCTGCGACATTTCCCCGATCGTAATCGCGCTTTTTTCCGGTGCCGCCGTGGACAGATATTCGGCAAACCCCTCGACATACCAGGCGGGGTAATAGGTGTGGGCGTGCTGGAACATCACATAGTGGCTGTATTCATGAAACAGGACGACCAGATTAAAGTCCTGATCGCCGCCTTCGCGTGACTGCACATTGCTATAGGCCTGCGTGCCTTCGGCGCAGTTGAAATAGACGCCGGCCACCTGTTTGGCAAATTGGGGCCGGACAAGCTGCATCTGGCCGTCCTTGACCAGCATATACACGGTGAAACGTGTCTGCGGCCCGTTATCAGGGGCCCCCAGCAACATATTGGTCAGGGTGCGAAAAGCCTCCAGCTTTTTGGCATAGAGGCGCGTGTCTTTGACAGAGGTGTTGCTGTAGAGGGTGAAATGCGCCGTCTCGGCCTTGAGCCAGTTATCGGCACGGGCATGACCCGCCAGCACAAGCCCTGCCGCCACAAACGCCCACAATCCGTTGCGCAAAAAAGACGCCATTATATCCCCCCGTCTGTATTTAACGAAGAGGCTAGTTCTCTTTGGCTGCAACGTCACGTTTAAGGCAGGCCGCATAAAAGCAAAAGCCCGCCGGGTTTATTTCGGCAGGCTTTTGGGTATCCGGCATCAGGAATAGATTTACGCGCTGATCACGCCCTGATCGGTCAGGGCTGTTTTCAGCTCACCCGACTGGAACATTTCGCGGACGATATCGGCGCCGCCAATGAACTCACCCTTGACGTAAAGCTGCGGAATAGTGGGCCAGTCGGAATAGAGCTTAATGCCTTCACGCAGTTCATCATCCTGCAGGACATCGACACCGACATATTCCGCACCCAGATGATCCAGAACCTGCACGACAAGGCTGGAGAAACCACAACGCGGCGCTTCGGGGGTGCCCTTCATGAACAGGACAATGTCATGGCCCTTGACGGTGGTATCAATGAATGTGTGGGCGTCAGTTTGAGAAGTCACGCGGAACGCTCCCTGATCGGGTATAAATGAGAGGACAGAATATTATCTTCTGCATATAGGCCCGTAACGAAGGGAAATAAAGGGCAGGTGTGCGCTTTATCCTGCTTTTACCTGTTCGTTGAAGCGCGCCATTTCGATCTGGGCCGGCACGGATGGCGGCAAATGACGCTCCGGCACCGCCGCTAAGGCTTCCAGATGCTCAGGCGTATCCGCATCAATAAGGACACAGGCCATATTGGCCTGGGATAAGGCATAGCCGAGACACAGCTCTTCCGGTGTCCAGTCGGCCGTCTGATGTAAAAAGGCATGAGTCCCGGCACCCGCCAGTGGATTTTTCGCCTTGCCGCCAAAAAAGCCCCGTCTGGCGTCTTGTGGCACCACATCGGAGGCCTTGGCGTAAATAGCCGGGAAAAAGTCGGTGGCAATAACGCTCATATCGCGATTGACGGCATCATCCAGACTGCGGCGCTTATCCCAGGACGAATCAATATCAAAATCGGTCTGAATGATTTTATAAAGGCCCGTGCGGATCAGTTCATGGATGGTGCGCACATCACCTATGGCCCCCAGATAGCGCAAAAACTTCGAGGCCTTAAGCGCATCGAGAAAGTGGCGGCTGTCGGGCGGCAGGGACAGGGATCCGGGCGTCTGAAAATAAAGCAGGTCAATCCATTGCAGGCCGGTCAGCTTGATGACCCCCCGCAAACGTTCCTTAAGCGGCGTTAGCGCATAGGTGTCGGCATCGGTCGCCTGACCGGGTTCATGGGCATTGACTGACACAAACAGAAGCTTGCGGTCCACGCAGGCAAAGGCCTCGGCAGCGCAGGTCAAAAACGCGGTGTCGCAAGTGTCGAAATGATAGGCATTGATGCCGTTTTCCAGACCGGTCACGATGAGTTTGCGTAAAAGCGGGAGGTTTTTTGACAGCCTGGCATGGCTCAGGCGCAGGCCAACCGTTGACAAGGCCATGCCGGAATGCCCCAGAGGACGGTATAGCATAGTCTATACCCCCCCCTTCATCATGTCATGAGTGCGTGTGGCACAGGTCATCTCTAAAAACAGCGTCCTACGGGTTAAACGTCTTCGTTGCACGCCACAAACACATTAACTACGTTATAAGACTAGGCCGTAAACCGGTTAAAAGAGGTTTAAATTCCTACCGCCCCCGGCGTGAAACAGCCTGTTTTACAGATGATTTTGCAGATTTAGCTCTTTTTAGCCATATAGTTGGGCATCCAGTCTTCGTGAGCTTCACGCAACTGGTCGATGCTGAGGGCCAGACCGGCATAGGTCAGGTCTTCGCCACCGGCCACGCCGATCACCGCCGCCGGCACATCGGCCTCTGCCGCCTGCGCCAGCACAATATGCGCAGAGGCTTCGTCGACCGCGACCAGATAGCGCGCCTGATCTTCACCAAAGCCAAACACATGATCGGCCAGACCGGTCGGGTTTTTCAGCGCCAGACCTATCTTAGAGGCCAGCACAATATCAACCGCGCCGCCCAAAAGACCGGCATCCGACAGATCGTGAACGCCTCTGGCGACACCCGACAGGATCAGGTGGCGCACAAACAGGCCATTGGTCTTTTCGACATTAAGATCAACAGGCGGTGGTGCGCCTTTTTCCAGACCGAAGACTTCGCGTAAATACAGGCTTGAGCCCATTTCACCGCGCGTTTCCCCAATCAGCACCAGAACCTGTCCGGCCTGAATCTGATTATAACCGACACGCTGCTCATAATCCTTCAGCAGGCCCACCGCGCCAACCGTGGGGGTAGGCGGTATGGAAACGCCATTGGTTTCATTATACAGCGACACATTGCCGGACACGACCGGGAAATCCAGGACGCCACACGCCTCAGCCATGCCGTCAATGGCGCGGACGATCTGGCCCATGGTTTCGGGCTTTTCCGGGCTGCCGAAATTGAGATTGTCGGTGATGGCGATCGGTTCAGCGCCGACCGAGATCAGATTGCGCCAGGCCTCAGCCACGGCCTGCTTGCCACCCTCATAAGGATTGGCCTGCACGTAGCGCGGCGTGCAATCAGAGGTCACCGCCAGCCCTTTGCCGGTGCCGTGAACGCGCACCATTCCGGCATCATGGCCGGTCGACGAATCGGCCAAAGTGTCGGCCATAACATGCCGGTCATACTGCTCCCACAACCAGCGCTTAGAGGCCTCATCGGGGCAGGAAATGATCTTAAGTAGGGCGTCATTCAACGGTGCTACGGGCACATCGGCGGCGTTTAAGGCCGCTTCTAGGGGTGGCTGAACCCACGGACGGTCATAGAGCGGGGCATCATCGGAAAGCGGTGCCAAGGGCAGGTCGCAAACCACTTCGCCCTTATGCGTCAGGACGATGTGACCGGATGTGTTGGTCTCACCGATCACGGCGGCGTCCAGACCCCATTTTTTGAAGATGCGATAGCCGTCTTCTTCGCGGCCGGGTTTTAGAATCGCCAGCATGCGTTCCTGCGATTCCGACAGCATCATCTCATAGGCCGACATGTTGGTTTCGCGTTGCGGCACCTTGTCGAGATCAAGCGTGATGCCCAGCCCGCCTTTTCCGGCCATTTCCACCGAAGATGAGGTAAGACCGGCCGCGCCCATATCCTGAATAGCGGCCACCGCGCCAGACGCCATCAACTCAAGCGTCGCTTCGATCAATAGCTTTTCGGCAAAGGGGTCACCGACCTGAACGGTTGGGCGTTTTTCCTCGGAGTCTTCGGAAAAATTCGACCGAAGCCATGGTCGCGCCGTGAATGCCATCGCGGCCTGTTTTTGAACCGAAATAGACAACCGGCAGGCCGGGTTCAGGGGCTGCGGAATAGAAGATTTTATCGGCATCGGCAATGCCGACACACATGGCATTGACCAGAATATTGCCGTTAAAGCCAGCGTGGAAATTGGTTTCACCGGCAATGGTCGGCACGCCCACGCAATTACCGTAGGCGCCAATGCCCGACACCACGCCCTCAACGAGGCGGCGCGTTTTCGGATGAGAGGGCTCACCAAAACGCAGGGCATTCAGCAGGGCGACAGGGCGCGCACCCATCGTGAAAACATCGCGCATAATGCCGCCCACACCGGTCGCGGCCCCCTGAAAAGGCTCGATGAACGAGGGGTGGTTGTGGCTTTCCATCTTGAAGATGCAGGCCTGACCATCATCAATATCAATGACACCTGCATTTTCGCCGGGGCCGCAGATGACGCGCGGGCCGGAGACGGGGAATTTGCGCAGGTGCAGCCTCGAAGATTTATAAGAGCAATGCTCCGACCACATGACCGAAATCACGCCCAGCTCAACGCCATTGGGTTCGCGGCCGAGACGATCCAGAATGACCTGATATTCGTCGGGCTTCAGGCCGTATTCGGCAGCCAGTTCGGCGGTGGATTTGGCTGTAGCGGCGGGTGTGGGGGCTTGTGTGCTCATAAGCCAGCGCTTTAGCGGATTCACAGGGCGATGTCACGCCACACAGACAACAAAATGTCGGCTTTTATGACTTGAATTGCGGCGCGCCCGCCTTTAAATTCATTTGTATCATTTCCACCGCAGGATAGCCGTCCATCATGTGATTTCCTTGTCAGAGACACGCCCTTTGTTTTTCTCAAGGAATAGCTATGCCAGCATCCCTGCACACGTCAGACCTGTCATGGTCTGCACCGGACGGACTTGCCGTCCTGTCCCACCTCAATCTGAGTTTTGGCCCTGAGCGCACCGGTCTTGTTGGCCGTAACGGGACGGGTAAGACCACCTTGCTGAGGCTGTTGACCGGCGATCTGCGGCCGACTTCCGGCAAGGTTACGATCGCTGCCAGCCTCGGCATTTTGCCCCAGATATTACCGGCAGATACCCGCACCATAGCCGACCTGTTCAACGCTCGCGATGCCTTAGGTATTTTGCGGCGTGCCGAGGCTGGTGAGGCGAGCCTGAGCGACCTTGCAAATGCCGACTGGACGCTTGAGACGCGCCTGATGGCGGCCTTGTCGGATATGGGACTGGACGTGGATGCCGATACGCCACTGGCCGATTTGTCCGGCGGCCAACAAACCCGCGCCGCTTTGGCGGCCCTGATCTTTGCCAGACCGGATTTTCTGCTGCTGGATGAGCCGACCAATCATCTGGATCGTGACGGTCGGCGCGCTGTGCTGGACTTGCTGGCCGACTGGCGCGCCGGTGCCATTGTCGTCAGCCACGACCGCGAACTGCTGGAGCGGATGGAGGCGATTGTTGAGCTATCAGGCCTTGGGGCCGTGCGCTATGGCGGCAACTGGAGCCAGTATTGCGCGCGCAAGGCAGATGCGCTGGCGGCGGCCGAAAAGGATGTAGCAGACGCCGAAAAACGTATCGCTCAGGTGGCGCGCCATGCCCAAACCGCCCTCGAACGCAAGGCGCGTAAGGACAGCGCCGGAAAAAAGACAGCCGCCAAAGGGGATGCGCCGCGCC
>JBAWDM010000352.1:0-2329 GCA_049590735.1 Asticcacaulis sp.
GTATTATGGGCTTTGTCGCAGCGTTTAATTTCTCAATCGGGCCAGTGCTTTGGGTCCTGCTGTCCGAGATATTCCCATCTCAGGTGCGCGGTGTAGCCATCCCGCTTACGGCTTTATCGACCAGCATAACCAGCTACCTTGTTCAACAATTTTTCCCGTGGCAGCTGACCAATTGGGGAGCCTCGCATATCTTCCTCTTCTATGCGGTCTGTACGGCCATTGGTCTGGCTATTCTTATGGCTACCCTGCCGGAGACCAAGAACAAGACCATCGAAGAAATTACACAGGCTTTTCAGCGTAAAGGACTCCGTACAAAGTGATGAGTGTTTCAGGATTAAAGGGTAAGGTTATTATAGTTACGGGCGGCGGCGCCGGTATTGGCTGGGGCATTTCTCAGGTCTGTGCGGCGGCCGGTGCGCAGGTCATTATTGGCCAGCGTAGCCTGTCGGGCGAAGACAAGGCCAAGGCTTTGCGCGATCTCGGCCAATCGGCTGTGTTTTATCAGCTTGATGTCAGCTCGCCTGATAGCATCACAGCCTTTATGGACAGTGTGGAAAAGGATTTTGGCCGTTTAGACGGTCTGGTCAATAATGCTGGTGTGACCATCGAAGGCGATTTCATGACCTTTAAGATGGATGATCTCAATACGCTGTGGAATACCAATGTGCGCTCGATCTTCTTGTTGAGCCAACGCGGTACAGAAATGATGGCCAGAACGGGCGGCGGCTCTATTGTCAATGTGTCGTCCAACCATTCGGTAGCCAGTGTAGCTGGTTACGAAATGTATGCCGGCACCAAGGGCGCTATCTCGGCCATGACGCGTGCCATGTGCTGGAGCGTGGGACGTTTAGGTGTTAGGGTGAACACACTCAGCCCCGGTTTGACCAAGACAGAATCCGTAGCTGAGGTCGCTAAAAGCTCTCCGCGTCTTGAACAGGTATTCAATGACATGCACGCAACCGGCAGCTATGCCACGGTCGAGCAAATAGGCAATCTGGCCGCCTTCCTGCTTTCGGATGCGGCTGCGGCTATAACAGGCGCTGATATTGTGGCCGATCATGGCTTGTCGGCGCAACTTTGCCGCACTGACGATTTGAAATAGAAAAGGCGTTCTCATGCGCATTACCAATATTACCGCCTATCCGGTATGGGCCGGTTTTCGCAATATCTGTATTGTTAAGGTAGAGACGGACGAAGGTATTTACGGCTGGGGCGAGTCGGGGCTTTCGAGCCGCGAACTGGCCGTGGCCGGTGCGATTGACCATTTCAAACAGTTCTTAATCGGCCGCGATCCATCGCATATCGGGGCCATGTGGCAAGAAATGTATCGCGGGCAATATTTCGAAGGCGGTCGCGCGCTGACGGCGGCCATATCCGCCATTGATTTAGCGCTGTGGGACATTGCCGGTAAGGCCTTAGGCGTACCCGTCCATAGACTTTTAGGCGGCAAACAACGCAATAATATTCCCTGTTTTGCTACTAGCGCCAAACCACATGGCGAAGCCCTTTTGGCGGACATCAAGCATTTGGCGGCTCAGGGCTGGCAGGTCATTCGCGCCACAGTTGGCGAAGAGGGCATGGGCCCAGGGCCCGCCAGCTACAATATCCATACAGCCATTGGCGAAGCGGCTGATACGCTGACGGCGGCGCGCCAAGCCCTAGGTAATGGCTATGTTTTGGGCATTGATTTTCACCATCGTCTTTCGGTGTCTGAGGCGGCTTCATTCTGTCAAAAAATGCCACGCGGCACACTGGATTTCATCGAAGAGCCTATCCGTCAGCAAACGCCTTCGGCCTATGCGGCCTTGCGTAAAATGACCGATATACCGTTCGCTATTGGTGAGGAATGCGCCAGCAAATGGGATTTTCTGCCCTATATTGAGCAGGATATTACCGGTTTTGCCCGTATTGATGTCTGTAATGTTGGTGGCTTGACCGAGGCCATGAAGATCGCCGCCATGGCCGAAGCGCATTATATTGATGTCATGCCGCACGATCCATTGGGGCCAATCTGTACGGCGGCAACCATTCAGATGTGCGCGGCTATTCCCAATCTGGCTTGGTGCGAAGTCGCGCCCTATACGACCGACACTTCGGCCTATGATGCCTTGTTTATTGATCGGCCGGCTGTGAAGGATTGCGCCTATGCGATCTCAGAAAAGCCGGGCCTTGGGGTTGATGTTAACGAGGAGGCCTTGGCCGAAAGTAAATTTAAATACTGGGAAGCGCCACGACGTTATAAACCGGATGGTTCCTACACCAACTGGTAGACAGTTTTCTCTATGAATTTTAAAACAAATCACAAAAAACAGCCCTGACACCTTTTAGG
>JBAWDM010000353.1:0-6251 GCA_049590735.1 Asticcacaulis sp.
ATCTGGTCGATATGTCAGCCGGCGGCCACGTCCAGCCCCTCTACAGCGTTAGCCTTGAGGCGGGCCTGACCGAACGTATCGCCCCTGACATGGCCGGTTACCGCGGCATGGGGCCCGTGCGTGTCGGCAATCAGGCCTATGAACACCATCAGCACGATGTCTATGGCCAGATCATCCTGCCGCTCACCCAATCCTTTTTCGACGAACGGTTCCTGCGCCCCGGCACGATTGCCGATTTTCACGCTATGGAAAAGGTCGGCGACCGCGCCTTTGCGGTTTTCGATACGCCGGATGCGGGTCTGTGGGAGTTTCGCACCAAGTCACGCATCCATACCTATTCAGCGCTTTTGTGCTGGGCGGCCTGTGACCGGCTGGGCAATGCTGCCGCCGCCCTGGGTTTAGAAGACCGCAGTATATTCTGGACAGATCGTGCCGTCATCATCCGCAAAGCCATCGAAGAGCGCGCCTGGAACGAAAAGCTCGGCATATTTACGGGTTCCTTCGGCGGCGATGAGGTGGATGCCAGCCTTCTGCAACTGTTTGAGCTGGGATTTCTGCCGCCGGATGATCCGCGCTGCGTGGCCACCTTTGCTGAATGCGAACGGCAATTGCGCAAGGGCAATAACTTCTATCGCTACGTAGAGCCTGATGATTTCGGCGAACCGGAAACCGCCTTTAATTTCTGTACCTTCTGGTACATCGAAGCCCTGCATATGCATGGCCGCACCGATGAGGCGCGCGACCTGTTTGAGGCCATGCTGGCGCGCCGCACCCATTCAGGCCTGTTGTCGGAAGACGTTAAGGTCGATAGCGGCGAATTATGGGGCAATTTTCCGCAGACCTATTCACTGGTCGGCCTGATTACCTGCGCCGCCCTGCTCAGTCGCCCGTGGACAGCCATACGCTAAACGATTACACAGCGCCAATCGTTCAGACTCACCCCCGAAAGACACACAGATGACCGTTACCCCGATTGAAAACATGTCGCCCGATGCGGTCAATAAGGCGCTGAGAGCCAATGAAATCCTGCTGGTGGATGTGCGTGAGACCTACGAGTTCGAGGCTGAGCACATTGCCGGTTCATATAACCTGCCGCTCTCCGGTTTTGATCCCGCCGCCCTGCCCTCAGGAGACGGCAAATATATCGTATTGTCCTGCGCAGGCGGGGTGCGGTCTGTGCGTGCCGCCCTGCTATGTCAAGCTGCTGGTATCAACATCCATCACCATCTGGCCACCGGCCTGCATGGCTGGGTGGCGTCCGGCCTGCCGACCGAACGCCAAGGATAGGCTCAGGCCCGTGTCGCTTGCGATGGCGGGATCAGTCCGGCCTTTACCGGGATCGACACCTCAGCCGCCTTTAAGCCGGGTGCCGTGGCGCGCAGCTTAAGCGTTCCGGTCTGTGCCTCTATTGATTGCACAATGACCTGCCCCAGGCCGTTGAACAGCGAACGGCGATTGCCTTTTTCCGGCTCAAGACAGGTTGGATCGCCGTTGCCGAGCCCGATAATGGCGGCGCCTTCGATCTCATAGGTGATCATATGGTTAGCGAGCGGCATGGTGCGGCCTTTTGCGTCCACAGCTTCGACCATGATAGGCTGAGCATCGCGGCCATCGGCAATGAGGGCCGGTCGATCTTGCGTCAACCGCAACGCTACCGCCTCACCGGTGGTCTCATTGATGACCGTCGAGACCAGCTTTGCGCCCTTATAGGCACGGGCTTCGATGCGTCCGGCCGAATAGGCCACGGTCCAGCGATTCATCTCGTATGTATCGGTCTTTTGCCGACCGGCCGATTTGCCATTGACGAACAATTCGACCTCTTCGGCATTGGTGCAGGCCATAACCATAACAGGCTTGCCCTCACTACCTGCCCAGTTCCAGTGCGGCACGAGGCCTAGCACAGGCTTATCCTCAATCCATTGCGCACGATGGATGTGAACGGCCGTCTTGTCGAACCCACACAGATCCATAATGCCGAAATAGGAACTATTCGACGGCCAGTTGAACGGCTTGGGCTCACCGTGATAATCAAACCCTGTCCAGACAAAGGTGCCGGCGACGAAATCGCGGGTATTGATCTGCTTCCAGGCCTCGCGGTGCGTCTCACCCCAGCCCGCCGCTTCGTCATCATAACTGGCGAGAACCTGCGCCTTTTTGTCCGTCACGAAAGCGCCACGCGTCATAAGGGCTGAGCTGTCCTCCGATGAGAACATCGGCTTGTCCGGATGCGCCGTGTGGAAGGGGTCGTACTGGCTCTGCTGATAGTTGATACCGACGACATCGACGGCGTGCGACACATTGAGTGGTGTGAACAGCCCCCCGCTCATCGCTGCGGTGACCGGGCGCGTGGTGTCGAGCGTCTTGACCACAGAACTCATGCGCCGAACCATCTGGTAACCGGCCTCGCTGCCCTGCATCGGTTCCTCATTGAACACCGACCACAGGAAAACGCTGGGGTGATTGCGGTCGCGCCGCACCAGCCATTCAAGCTGGGCCATATAGTCCGGCGAGGCGTTGAAATTGCGGTTCTCAGCCATAACCAAAAAGCCGTGTCGATCGCACGCCGCCATCAATTCTTTGCTTTGCGCATTATGCGAGAAGCGGATGGCATTGCAGCCTAACGATTTCAGGCGGCGCAGGCGAAAATCGTTCACGCCGTCCGGCACGGCGGTTCCGACCCCGGCATGGTCCTGATGCAGACATACGCCTTTAAGTTTCACCGGCTGGTCGTTGAGGAAAAATCCCTTTTGCGCATCCCAGCGCGTGGTGCGGAAGCCGGCCTGGGTTGTCACCTGATCCAGCACAGCATCGGTCGCGCTCAAGAGCGTGGTCGTCACCTGATAAAGATTGGGCGTGTCAACGCTCCAGATTTGAGGGTTGGCAAACGGTATGTCGTAGTTGACCACGGTTGAACTGAGCGGCGCGACACTGACCGGCTTTGTCGTAGCCGAATGCGCGCCTTGCGACGATGTTTCATTTCCTATCTCGGTATGAACGCGAACCGTCTCGGTCTTGTCGCCGGAATTGTAGATCGTTACCTCAACCGGCACATGCCAGCCCTGTTCGTCCTTTACCGGATGCGCAAAGACGCCATCTGTCCTGATATGCACCGGATTACGCTTGACGATCCAGGCGTCGCGGTAAAGCCCGCCGCCTTCGTACCACCAGCCTTCCATGGCGTCAGCATCGACGCGCACCACCAGCGAATTAAGCTCATCGCCATAGGTGACATAAGGTGTCAGGTCGATATAGATCGAATTATAGCCACTCCAGTTCCGGTCTACGAGCGTGCCGTTGAACCACACGGTAGCAAAGGTGGCAACACCATCCAGTTGCAACTCAATATGCATGCCGTCATCCTGCGGCTCGAAGCGAAGTGTGTTGCGATACCAGGCTATGCCCCGGCGGCGGTAGCCCTGATCCACATTGGCGCTCTCCACTATCGGCTGGAAGCTGACAAAGTCATGCGGCAGAGTGACCGGCTGCCAGGCACTGTCGTCGAACTTGGGTGCCGCCGCGCTGCGCGCCGCCCCGGCCTTGGCCGCATTATAGGTGTCGTCATGTCCCATAATCGGCGGGAACGGGATATCGCCGCCAAAGAAGCGCCAGCCCTTATTGAGCAAAAGTGTCTGACGGGGCGAGGCAACGGGGGCCGCTACCGGCGGAGACGTTGTCGCGGCAACGGCGCGCGCCACAAAACCCGGAGTTGATGCGGCCAAACCCAGCGCACTTGCACCCTTGAACAATTCGCGGCGATTCATGCCAGTCTCCCTGATGATTGTTTCTTTTATGAGTGCAACATCTTAGGTCGGCCTGCAAGGACAGAATGCAGGGTTTGGAAAGACACACTGAAAGCCTAAGAAGTCCTGTTGGTGGGTGTACGCGAAACCTACGGATTTGATGCGTAGGCGGCAGGCATCACCATCCATCACCATTTGGCCACAGGCCTGCAAGCTAAGCGGCACTCACAATAGATTTTAGTTTTTGAAAATAAAAATATTATCACTTTTATTTATGTAGCTTTTGCGCAGATACTCAGCCTGTTCCTAACACAGTCTGAGGAGACACCCATGTCGGACACATCACCCAAAGCCCCACCCAAAGCCCCGCAATGTCCCTATCACATCACCACGACGGCCGGTGCGCCGGTCAGTGACAATCAGAACAGCCTCACGGCCGGCCCACGCGGTCCCGTCCTGTTGCAGGATTATCATTTGCTTGAAAAACTGGCGCACCAGAACCGTGAACGTATCCCTGAGCGGGTCGTTCACGCTAAAGGCTGGGGCGCGCACGGCACCTTTACCGTCACCCATGATATTACCCGCTATAGCCGTGCCAAAATCTTTTCTGAGATTGGCAAACAGACCCCTGTCATCAGCCGCTTTTCGACCGTGGCCGGTGAGTTGGGCGCCGCCGATGCGGAGCGGGATGTGCGCGGTTTTTCGGTGAAATTTTACACTGAAGACGGCAATTGGGACATGGTTGGCAACAATACGCCGGTCTTTTTCATTCGCGATCCGATGAAATTTCCTGACTTTATCCATACCCAAAAGCGGCACCCGAAAACGCATCTGCGCTCGGCTACCGCCATGTGGGATTACTGGTCCTTAAGCCCCGAAGCCCTGCATCAGGTCACCATCCTGATGTCGGATCGCGGCATACCCGTATCGCCCATGCATATGGATGGCTTTGGGTCGCATACCTACAGCTTTATCAATGCTGATAATGAGCGTTTCTGGGTCAAATTCCACTTCAAAACCCGTCAGGGCAAGGTCAATCACAGCAATGAGGAGGCCGCAGACCTGATCGGCCGCACCCGCGAATCCTATCAGGAAGCGCTGTATGGCGCCATCGAAGCGGGTGACTTCCCCAAGTGGGACTTAAAGGTGCAGATCATGCCGGAAACCGATGCGGATAAAACCAGCTATAATCCGTTTGACCTGACCAAGGTATGGCCACACGCCGACTATCCCTTGATCCCCGTGGGTGTTTTGGAACTGAACCGCAATCCGGATAATTATTTCATGGATATCGAACAGGCGGCCTATTCCCCCAGCAATATCGTGCCGGGCATTGGTTTTTCACCGGATAAGGTCTTGCAGGCCCGTATCTTTTCCTATGCCGATGCCCACCGCTATCGCTTAGGGACACACTACGAAGCCCTGCCGGTCAATGCGCCAAAATGTCCGGTCAATCACTACCACGCCGATGGGTCTATGCGCTTTTTTGACAATTTCAAAAATGCCGATGCCTATTATGAACCCAACAGCTTTGGTGGCCCGACCGAGACCCCTGAGTATCGTGAACCGCCGTTGAAAATATCCGGTGATGCCGATCATTATAATCACCGCATTGGCAATGATGACTATACGCAGGCTGGTAATTTGTTCCGTCTTTTCGATGCCGGCCAACAACAAAGAACCTGCGAAAACATTGCCGGTTCCATGAAGGGTGTACCGGACTTTATCGTTCAACGTGCCCTCAGTCATTTCGATCAGATTGATGCCAATTACGGCAAGGGCATACGCAAAGCGCTGGCCCACGGTGGCGACGCCGAGGTTTTGGCCACACGCGACCTGCCCTGATGATACAAAAAGACGTCTTTGGTTTCGGCCAAAGGCGTCTTTTACGTATAGCTTACGGTTCGCGGCGATAGAGGATGAAGTCGGTTTTTTCAGCCAGCCGGTCATAAAGGGCCTGAGCGGTCGTATTGTCGCGATCTGTCAACCAGTAAAGGCGCTCTGATCCGGCTTTTTTGGCGGTTGCACTGACCGCTTCGATCAGAGCCCGCCCCACACCCTGCCCGCGCGCCTCAGGGCTGACGAACAGGTCTTCGAGATAGGCATAATCCGTCCAGGCCCAGGTTGACCCATGATAGATCAGGCTGGCAAACCCCAGCATCTTGCCGGCCTTTTTAGCCACCAAAAGATGCATGGGCTGGTTCGCATCCACGAAGCGTGCAAATGTCAGATCGCTAAGTGCATCCGGTAAAGGGTTTCGATAAAAGGTCAGATAGGCCTGCCATAAGGGCCACCAGTGTGTCTTGTCGGCCGGTCGGGCCATCCCTACCTGCATAAACGCTTAAGCCTTTTTGACAAATTCGGTACGCAGGACAAGGCCTTTGACCTTGTCGGCGTTACATTCGATCTCAGCCTCATCATAGGTCAGGCGAATGTTTTTGATCAGTGTGCCGCGTTTCAACGTCACCCCGCCACTGCCCTTGACCTTAAGGTCTTTGATCAGGGTCACGT
>JBAWDM010000354.1:0-4371 GCA_049590735.1 Asticcacaulis sp.
TTGCGGACGCGGGCTGTACGGGAAGACATGCAGGAAACTCAGGTCACAGGCATCGACCAGTGACACCGCATTGTCAAACATCTCTTCGGTCTCAGTGGGAAAACCGGCAATCATATCGGCGCCAAAGGTGACATCGGGGCGGGCTTTGCGAACGGATTCCACCAGACGGATAGCATCGGCCCTTAGGTGGCGGCGTTTCATCCGCTTCAGGATCATGTCGTCGCCATGTTGCAGGGACAGATGCAGATAGGGCGCTAAGCGCTCTTCTTCGGCAAAGGCGCGCAACAGGGTCTCATCAATTTCCGCCGCATCAATGGACGACAGACGCAGGCGTTTCAGATCAGGCACCAGCTTCAGGATGCGCGTCACCAGATGACCCAGTTGCGGCGTGCCGGGCAGGTCTGAACCCCATGAGGTCAGATCAACGCCCGTCAGCACGACCTCATTATAGCCCTGTTCGACCAGACGCTGGGTCTGGCTTAAGATGTCGCCAGCCGCCGCCGATCGGGAATTGCCACGACCATAGGGGATGATGCAGAACGTACAGCGATGATCACAGCCATTTTGCACCTCAACAAAGGCGCGGGCTCGGTCTTTCAGGCCGTCAATCAGATGTCCGGCGGTCTCCTGCACCGAGAAAATGTCGTTGACGACCACGCGGGCACTGTCGGGCGTTAGTTTGTAAGCACCGGCCTTTTGCTTGTCGCCATTGCCGATAATGAAATCGACCTCGCTCATGGCGGCAAAAATATCCGGGTCAGTCTGGGCGGCACAACCCGTGACGATGAGCTTCGCTTCGGGATTTTCCTTGCGGGCGCGGCGGATAGATTGTTTGGCCTGACGCACGGCCTCAGCGGTGACGGCGCAGGTGTTGAAGATGATGGCGTTGTCCAAGCCATCATCAGTCGCTGTCTTGCGGATAACCTCGGACTCATAGCTGTTGAGGCGACAGCCAAAGGTGACAATATCAACCTTACTCATGATAGCTGGCCTTCAAACTCGACCTCAACCGGGCCGGTCATGATAACATGATCGTTTTCTGCCCATGCCACATGCAAAGGCCCGCCGTCCATTATCACGGTTGCCGCGCGATCCGTCAGGCCACGCCGCGCAGCCGCCACCAATGTGGCACAGGCTCCTGTGCCACAAGCCATGGTGATGCCCGCGCCACGTTCCCAGACACGCATGCGGATCGTCTGGCGGTCGAGCACCTGCGCAAATTCGACATTGACGCCTTGCGGGAAAAGCGGGTGGTGCTCAATCAGGCTGCCGGTGGCGCGGACATCGACGCGGTTCACATCATCGACGAAAAAGACGACGTGCGGATTGCCCATGCTGACGGCGACCGGCGTGTGATAAAGCGGCGCATCAATGGGCCCGACCTGTAGCTCAAGCCGCTCAGTGTTCATCTCTTCGGACAGGGGTATTTGTTGCCAGTTCAGGCCGGGCACGCCCATATCGACACTGGCCGTGCCGGTTTTGGCATCCGCCCGCAGCATATGCGCCTTAGTCAGCCCGCCCAATGTATTGATCTTCAGCGTCTTGTCGGGGGTGTCCTTATTCAGCACCCAGGCCACGCAGCGCAGGGCATTGCCGCAGGTTTCCACCGTGCCGCCGTCACTGTTCCACACACGCATAAAGGCGTCTGAATCTTTTGCCCCCTCTATGCTGATGAGCTGGTCAAAGCCGATACCCAACGCACGATCGCCCCAGGCGCGGATCTGATCCGGCGCAGGCGCAAAGGCGGTTTCGCGGGCATCAACGACAATGAAATCATTGCCGAGGCCATTCATCTTGATAAAGGGGCGGCTCATAACGGCCTATATAGTCGCAAAATGCATCCACTTACAGGGTTTTTCAGGAAATTCGTCAGGGGTTGAAAATGGTGTCTGTTTTCTCGGTGTGCATCATGATATAAGAAGATTATTCATGATGAGTATGTGCAATGAATGATCACCCAAGCCGTGAAAAGTTTGCAACCCAGCTAGATAGCGCATTGCTATCCGCCTTACGTGGTCTTGCCAAAAAGGAAGGTCGCCAACTGCAATCGCTTGTCGAAGAGGCAGTGGCCGGTCTTCTTGAGGACAGACGCACAGGGACTGCGCGCGCCCGTATTATTCAGGCACACCGTGAAAGCGTGAATCAATTTGGCCTGGTTTATAAAAACCTGGCGAAATAATCATGTCACAAGCGCCCTATGATTATCTGACTGCGGGCGATATTCTGGAAATTCATGCGGATCAAATTGATATCTTTGGCGGCAGCCACGGCGTAAGGGATGTCGGGCAGCTTGAGGCAGCGCTCTTTCGGCCGCAAACCGGATATTATGCCGATATTTTTTCTCAGGCGGCGGCCCTGTGGGAAAGTCTATCGCAAAATCATCCCTTTGTGGACGGCAATAAACGTACAGCCTTTGCCGGCATGCACGTCTTTTTGCTGATCAATGGATGGCAGATCACCGCCACTCAGAATGAGGTCTGGCGTTTTCTTGATGCGCTTTACAGCAGCAATGCCATAAGGTTTGATGTTCTGGAAAACTGGCTGCGGCACCATACGGCACCACAGCCGTAATCATTAAGCAAACCCCCGCATCCGCATCAGGGCATCGCGTTGCACATCGCGGCCCAGGAAGTTGCGATAGGCCACATCCTGAGGAATGGTATCGCCCACACTCAGGATGTTGTCGAAATAGTTCTTCGCTGTCGGCCCGTCAAACGGCCCGCCCTCAGCCATGAACTTTTCGTAGGCATCCGCCACAAGCGCATCCGACCACAGATAGCTGTAATAACCGGCGCTATAGCCATCATCGGCAAAGATGTGGAAAAACTGCGTCGGACGGTGACGCATGACGATTTCCTTAGGCATGTTCAGCTTGTTGAGTTCGGCATCAGCAAAGGCGTTTATGTCGATATCCACCTCTCCGGCCAGATGATATTTCATGTCGATCAGGGCGCAGGCCAGATATTCGACCGTGGCAAAGCCCTGATTGAACTTAGAGGATCGCATCAGCTTTTCCTGAAGCTCAGCCGGCATCGGCTCGCCGGTTTTATAATGGACAGCGAACTGATTGAGCACGGTCGGCAGGGGCAGCCAGTGTTCGTTCAGTTGCGAAGGGAACTCAACAAAATCGGTCGCCGTATTGGTGCCGGCCTGCGACAGATACCAGACATTGGATGACAGGGCGTGGATGGCGTGGCCAAATTCATGGAACATGGTTTCGGCATCATCCCACGAAATGAGAATCGACTGACCGGCCTCGGCTTTCAGGAAGTTACAGTTATTGGAAACAATGCAGATCTGGTTCAGTTCATGGGATTGGGATTGATATTCACTTTCCCACGCGCCGGATGACTTGCCTTCGCGGGCATAGGGGTCGTAATACCAGACACCGACCTGTTTGCCGTCGCGCATGACCTTATAGGTGGTCACATCGGGGTGGAAGACGGGCACATCCGTTACCTGCACAAAGGTAAAGCCGTACATTTTTTCGGCGCACCAGAACATGGCGGCCTGCATCTTATCCAGTTGCAGATAGGGCTTCAGCTCGGATTCATCGAGATCATATTTCGCCTTTTTGACCTTTTCGGCATAGAAACGATAATCCCACGGGGCAATGGTTATTTTGGCACCTTCGGCATCGGCAATGGCCTGCATGTCGGCCACTTCTTCATGGACACGGTTGACCGCAGGCCCCCATACGGCCTCCATCAGATTCATGGCGTTTTCAGGCGTCTTGGCCATGGCGATTTCTAAGCGCCAATGGGCATGCGTCGGATAGCCGTACAGCTTCGCGCGTTTGGCCCGCAGTTTCAGGATTTCCGAACCAATCGCGCTATTGTCCCAGGTATCCTTGTTGTCGCCGCGCATAATATAGGCCGTCCACACCTTTTCGCGAAGGTCGCGGCGCGTCGAATAGGTGGTGAAAGGCTCCATGGCCGAGCGGGTATTCTGAATGGCATATTCGCCGTCACGCCCCAGATCCTTGGCCTTGGCGGCCATGCTGGCCACAAAGTTTTCCGGCAAGCCGTCGAGATCGTCCTTGGTGACGAAGACTGCCTGCGCTTCGTCATGTTTCAGATTGCTGGAAAAATTGTCGAACAAAGTGGCCAGCCTTTGGTTGATGTCGGCCACCTCTTTCTTTTGCGCTTCGGTCAGCTTGGCGCCATTACGTACAAACCCATTATAGGTTTTCCACAACAGGCGATCCTGCTGGGGGTTAAGCTTGAATTGCGCGCGGTTATTATAGACGGTTTCAATGCGTTGAAACAAAAGTGGGTTTTGTTGAATCTCATCGCCAAAGGCAGCGCGGATGGGGGATAGTTTCGCGGAGACTTTCTGAAACGCATCTGACGACAGGCTGGAATCCCAGAC
>JBAWDM010000355.1:0-4027 GCA_049590735.1 Asticcacaulis sp.
GTCTTCGATGATACGGGCCAAAAGGTTGTCGCTGCGGTGGGCTCACCGGGCGGGTCTTCTATACTGGCCTATAATCTCAAAACCCTTATTGGTGTGCTGGACTGGAAGCTGTCCATGCAGGACGCGATCAATCTGCCCAATATCGTGGCGCGCGGCCCATCCATACGTGTGGAAAAGGCGCGCATGGATCCGGCCATCTGGGAAGGACTGACGACGATGGGCTACACCATGACGGCGACCAGTGGCGAAGAATCAGGCCTCAATGGTATTCTGCGCGCAGCGGATAACAGCTTTGACGGCGGCACGGACCCGCGGCGCGCCGGTGTGGTGCTGAAAGGTTCTGACCCTGCTGAGCCTTAGAAAACAGACTCCCGGGCAAGTCGGGAGAAAAACGAACGCAAACAATCAGGCTTTTGGGGCGGCTGTCACGATCCAGCGTTCCAATGGCTTATAAACGATTACTTTACCTTCGAGCAGGTTTGCATAGTGCTCGCAGAAGCTTTCCAGCTTGTCACGGTCACAGATCAGTTCGACGCACAGGGTCAGATGCGGGTTCGGCATATCCCCGATTTCCTGCTGTATATTACCATGATTGCTGTAGCCAAAATGCGTATGGTGAGCATGGGCATTGGTGATGCCTGACGCCTTAGCCGCAAGAACGAGCTGGTGGTACAGAAGCGACCTTTGCCGGAAAATGCCGGTGGGCTTGCCGGGGGCCAGATCGTTAGGTTTGAGATATATACGCAGCATGCCCGCTTCAAGGCGGGTGAGAACAGAGGACATCATTCAGGTCTTCTCATGAGTTTTCGCGTTAACGACGGACGCGAGGGCCGACGAAGGCGGTTTTTGGCGGGCATCGCGTAAGGTCGATCTGTCTTTAAGGTCGGGCGTGGCCAGCTTAGGCACAGCGATACGTTGCGACAGATAGATGCCCGAATGCCCGCTGCACAGATAGGCGACGAAACAGGCTGTGGCGATATAGACTCCCCAGGTGGCGCCAAACAATTCTATGCCCATCAGTGTGCAGGCAAGCGGCGTATTGGATGCACCGGCGAAGACGGCCACAAAGCCCAGTGCGACCAGCAGATCGGTCGGCACGCCCAGAATGGGACTTAGCGCATTCCCCAGGGCCGCGCCGATAAAGAATAAAGGCGTCACCTCTCCGCCCTTGAAACCGAAACTTAAGGTCACGACTGTAAAGATCAGTTTCAGGGCCCAGCTCCAGGGGTGAATCTCAGCGCCAAACAGACTTACGATGGTTATGTCGCCGGGATTGGGCGACCAGACGCCAAGGCCAAGATATTCACGCGTACCACACAGATAAACGAGGCCGATGACCAGCAGTCCGCCAATCAAAGGACGCAAGGGCGCAAATGAAATCGCCTTTTTGGCCCAGCCACCGAGCGTATGATTGGCTTCGGCGAACACAAGGCTGATCAGGCCGAAAGCGATGCTGGCGGCGGCGACCTTGGCGAGCAGCAGCGGGTCAACCAGAAGGCCGTGCGTGATGCCGGGCGGAATGGAGACATGATAGGCGGTATGATGAATACCCAAAGACTGACAGACCCAGTCGGCCAGCAGGGCGGCACCCAGACAGGGAACAAGGGCCAGATATTGCACACGCCCGACGGCGAGGACTTCCATAGCAAACACAGCCCCGGCGATAGGCGTACCGAACACGGCACCAAAACCGGCGGCGATACCGGCCATCAGAACCACGCGCGTGCCCTCCGTATCAAGCCGGAAAACCTTGCCAAACGCGCTGGCCAGACTGCCGCCCATCTGGACGGCCGTGCCCTCACGCCCGGCTGATCCTCCAAACAAGTGCGTCAGAACTGTGGATGCGAGGATAAGAGGGGCCATGCGCAACGGAACACCACCGCCAGGTTCATGGATCTGATCGACAATCAGATTGTTGCCGCCCTCCGCCGGGCCGCCTTTCCACCAATAGATCAGGCCGATCAGAAGTCCCGCTACAGGCAGCAAAAAGAGCAGCCACGGATACTGAAAGCGCAGGGCTGTGGCCTGATCGAGCGCCCACAGGAACAGGGCGCAGGCCGCACCTACGATTGCCGCCATGGGGGCCAGAATCAAGATCCAGCGCCCGACCACAAGCGCATGGCGGCCACGTTCACGGGCAAATTGAGAAACAGAAGTCTGAAGTACGCGCACGAATCCACTCCTTGCGAAAGCAATTGAGTAGGAATCATCAGCTCATCCTGCGAGCGGTTCGGCATGTTGCCAGGCGGAAATCCATCACCCTGAGCATGCCTATAGCCGAAACAACCGAAACGTCAAGCGTACAGCAGATAAACCCTCCCGTATTTGTAAAAAAAAGTCAAATGTACAGAGGCTTAGAGCTTGTATTGCAGCATGATCCAGGTCTTGGTGCGCGCCGCCGGAAAGGCGGGGCCGGCAGGATCAAAGCTGGCATATTTGACCAGCAAGCTCAGATTTTTTGTCAGTCCGGCTGTGGCCACGGCGTCCAGTTCGGTGCCGATATCGGCACTATCCCTACCTGTTTTCAGATCATGATAAATCAGGCCGGCCTTGGGCATTTTGAACACAGGTGCGCTCGACCAGGTTGGCAGGGCCACGCTCAGCGACACGCTCAGATCATCAATGCCGGCGGCCAGCGTCTTATTGCCGCCCGTGCCGGAAAAGACATCCGACCAGCCCTGAAAAGCATGAACCGTGCCAAGCGGTGTGACAAATCCCACCGTGCCATTGCCGCCCAGACTTTCATAATTGACCCGGAACGTGGCGATCTTATAGGTCGCGGCCACTTCCAGCATGGATTCTTCGAGTGTGAAATTGGCCGGATTATTGCGATAATCGCTTTGCGAGGCGTATTGCGCCACATAGGCCAGCTTTAAAGCGCCAATTTCACCGGCACCTGTGGCACGGACACCGACAGTTTGGGTGGAAGAAGCGGCGGCATTACGGAAATCGAGTGCATAATCAAACACTGTGAGTTTCAGGGCCTTATTGATATCATAGCTGGCATTCAGGATCAGGCTGTCGGAGTCCCAGTCTCTGGTTTCGGCCAGAACCCGGTTGATCTTACTCAGATAGGCGCCGGTCACCTTTAGCTTGCCAAAGCCTACATCAAGTCTCACGCCGTCAAAGGTCTGCTCATCCTGACGCCAGCCGACATTGCCGATGAAACGGGCATCATCCAGTATAATACGCTGACGACCCACAGTGAGGGAGGTGGCGGCCGTGGGTGTCCACATGATCTGGGCGCGGTTAAGTTCGGTCACTTCGGGATCGGGAACGGTGGGATAAAGGGCTTTGCCGTTGGTGGTGGAATTATAATCGCCGGTAAGGGCGGTGACGTTTTCAAATTCGACCAAAGCCTTAAAATGATGAAAATCGCCCGTCTGCAAACCCAGACGATTGCGCCAGGTCAGGGCATTGGCGTGATGCCTAAAGTCCTGCTGATCGACCCCTTCATAGCGCAAACTGGAGTCGATAATCGGCTTTGATGCCGCCAGTGCCGCGCTCAGATTCTCATCAGCGTGAGCCGAGAAGGCGGCCGCGCTGGCCAGAGCGGCAAGGCTGACACGCAGAAAATGTGTGAATATGCGCAATGATCCATTCCTCAGGCTTGAAAAAAAACGCCCCGGACACGGCAGCCTTTGGGGGCAACCCGTCCGAGACGTCATTGTCTCTTGATTGGCACGTTTGATGCCATCATTGGCAGAACGTGAGGTGTTTTGCGCCGTCATCATTGGCGGCTTAGGGTTCAACCTATGGCGTGCCTGATTTTCGTCAAGTCCTAGTGAGTGACAGGACAGGAAATGCTGCATTGCGGTATATTTTTGCGCCAATTTTGTCACGAAGACGCTTCAAGCGGTTGCAATTAAGCCCGTTGTCTAAGAATATCCGGTAGCCGGTAGACTGGTTTCATTTGCAATCACAATTTTGTGATGCCGTTCACCATGCCGGTAGCGGATGCCTTGTTTGACGTCTTGCGGGATAACAGCGTCTGCGATAGGGTGCCCAAAAAGATGGAAACGCTTAC
>JBAWDM010000356.1:0-10209 GCA_049590735.1 Asticcacaulis sp.
CATTATAGCTGAGCGAGACGGCCCCGTTTTCGGCGGCCACCAGATTGCCGAATTTGATCGAAATATGGTCGCGTTCCACCGGTTCTTCGGTCTTGCCGACGGCCATGACGATGCGGCCCCAATTGGCGTCTTCACCGGCAAAGGCGGTCTTGACCAAGGGGCTTTCGGCGATGGATTTGGCGATTTTGCGCGCCGAAGCGGGGCTTGAGGCGCCCGTCACATTGACCTTGACGAACTTGGTGGCCCCTTCGCCATCGCGTATGAGCTGGGTAGCCAGACTGTGCATCACCTTTTCCAGCTTGGTCTTGAAATCAGCCAGCCTCTTGTCACCGGCGCGCGAAATCTTGGGCGCGCCTGCGGCGCCCGTGGCAAACAGCAAACAGGTGTCATTGGTCGATGTGTCACCATCCACCGTCACCGAATTAAAGGTGGTGCGCGTAAACAGCGCCAGCAGGCTTTGCAGCACTCCGGGCGAAAGCGTGGCGTCTGTGGCAATAAAGGCCAGCATGGTCGCCATGTCCGGCGCAATCATGCCCGATCCCTTGGCGATACCGTTAATACGTACTGTGACGCCATCAATCACCGCCGTCTCTGAGGCCCCCTTGGCGAAGGTGTCCGTGGTCATGATGGTGTTGGCGGCCTCACTCCAGGCGTCGGCGCGCAGGTCTTTTTCGAGGTCAAACAGACGCGCCGCGATCTTGGCATCGTCCAGAACCTGCCCGATCACGCCGGTTGAGGCCAGCATGATGTCGCGCTGGCGGCAATCAATGCGCCGCGAAAGCGCCGACGCCGTGCGTCTGGCGGCATCGGCACCCGGCTTGCCGGTAAAGGCATTGGCGCAGCCGGCATTACAGATCAGAGCGCGAATATCGAAACCGTCATTGGCGGTGAGCTGCTTCTTGCACCAGTCGACCGGCGCAGAGCCGATGGTATGGCGCGTGAAGACACCGGCGCAGGTCGTGCCCTCCGTGAAGGTCATCAACAATGTGTCCTTACGGTCATGCTTATAAAAGCCTGACCGCGCACACGACAACTTGACGCCACCCACCGGCGGCATTTTGGGCAGTGGCACGGCCAGAGGCGACACAGCCAGACCGGGCTTTCCGGGAGCCGCTTTGGTGTCTTCTGCGGAGGGCTGAGTCAAATTGGCGACGGCATCCGCGCCTTGCTGAACGGCACGTTTCAGGGCGCTCGCAAACGGATCAAGCGCACGTTCAAGACCCTGAGCCGCCATAGCAGCCATGGGCGGCGTGGCAGAGGTCGGATTGGACGGCGGCTTGGTCATGGGCACGGCTCCTTAAGGGCACTGTAAGTCTGATCAGCACATAACAGACGAGGCCCGCTTCGCCAATGTCTTTAGGCGTAAATCGTCACGGCCCGGTATCGGGCGGCAATTCCTCCTCAGCCGTTTCAGGTTTGGCGATCAGACGCTCTATTCGGGCCTTTTTGCGCAGATCACTCAGCATGTCGGCCACCTGATTATAGATAAGATAGCGCATAATGATGGGCCTTTCATCCTCAAGGCTCGGCATCTGTTCGGGACGGCGGTCTTCGACACGTAAAACGGCCCAGCCTTCATCGACCTGTACAGGCCCCAGAAGATCGCCGACCTTTGCCGTATTCAGCACCTTCTTATAGGCCTGCGGCATGCTGTCGGCGGTGACATAACCCATATCGCCGCCGTTTGTGCGCGTCTCATCGTCAATGGATTCCTGAAGAGCCAAAGTTTCAAAAACAGCCCCGCCCTTCAGGGCTTTTATAACCGCGTCAGCCTCCGCCTTGTTTTTAAGCAAAATCAGGCGTGTCCGTATCTCTTCGGCATGACGGGCCTGCTCGGCCTGTTTGTCGTAATGCGCCTGGACGGCCTTATCGTCCACCTTGTGCTGAATGGTGTTTTCAATGAGCATGTCGCCTAAGATATGGTCATGCGCCGCCCGCAGCCGTCTTTGCGCCAGTATCGACTTTTCCAGCCCCTGCGCCCGTGCGGCATCCGCCAGTAGCCTTTGGTCAATCACCTCATCCAGCGTGCGGCTGAACAGATCAGAGGTCATATCCAGCGGTTCGCCAGCGGCAATATCGCCTTGCGCCACCGCTTCGGAGCGCACGTCCGACGTCCAGATGGTTTCTCCGTTGAGATGCGCCACGGCGATGTCACCCGCTTCGGGCGGGCGTTCCTGCGGGCCCGTGGCTTTGGTGCACCCACCAAGGCTGAGGACAGCCACCATAAGCGGCAGGGCCAACACACAGCCAAATCTTCTGGCAGGCATCCTGATATGCGTCATGAAATCAACCCCTGTCCTTTGGTCATGATTAAATACGCCCTGTGACGGGTCGGCATCAGATTGACATACACTAACGAGCCGCTTAAGTCAGTGCCCGTGCTTGAAAAGCGATTATCAGGGCCTATGTGATCAATAACCCGTTTCTTACGCGTTATGAAATCTGTCCAGACCACTCAGATGACGCGCTCATCCACTCACTTTTTATGTCCGGCAGGCTGATCTGGCGTGTATGCCAGTGTCTGCAACGATTTTACAATTAAGGTTTCTCATGCTGGCCATCGCCAAAATGTTCCTAGGCTCCTCGAATGACCGTCAGGTCAAATCCCTGATGTCCCGCGCCGCCCGCATAACGACGCTAGAACCTAAATTCAAGGCCATGAGCGATGATGAGTTGCGCGGCCAGACGGCAATTTTCCGCGAAAGGCTCGCCAAGGGGGCCTCGCTGGACTCCCTGATGGACGAAGCCTTTGCCGTTGCCCGCGAAGCCTCATGGCGCGCCATCGGCCAGCGCCATTATGATGTACAACTGGTCGGCGGCATGATCCTGCATAAGGGCGGTATTGCCGAAATGCGTACCGGTGAAGGCAAAACCCTTGTGGCCACCGCGCCCGTCTATCTGAATGCCTTGGCCGGCAAAGGCGTTCACTTGATCACGGTCAATGACTATCTGGCCAAGCGCGATGCCGATTGGATGGGCCGCGTTTACCGTTTTCTGGGCCTGACTACGGGCGTCATTGTCAACGGCTTGTCGCAGGGCCAGCGCAAGCAGGCCTATAATGCCGATGTCACCTATGGCACCAATAATGAATTCGGTTTTGATTATCTGCGTGACAATCTGGCCTATTCCAATGCGGAAATGGTTCAGCGCGGCCACAATTTTGCGATTGTCGACGAAGTGGACTCGATCCTGATCGACGAAGCGCGTACGCCTCTGATCATTTCCGGCCCGACCGAAGACCGCTCGGAACTGTACAAGATCCTCAACAATATCACGCTTGAGCTGATCAAAGACCCCGACATGTTTGAGCTGGACGAAAAGCAGCGTCAGGTTCTGTTGTCGGAGCTGGGCTCAGAACGCATTGAAGAAATGCTGGAGGCCGGTGGCCACCTGGCCGAGGATTCCGCCGGTCTCTACGATCCGGTCAATATTTCACTGGTTCACCACGCCAATCAGGCCCTGCGCGCCAACACCCTGTATCAGCTCAATAAGGACTATATCGTCAAGGACGGCGAAGTCATGCTGATTGACGAATTCACCGGCCGGATGATGACCGGACGCCGCCTCTCAGAGGGGCTGCATCAGGCGCTCGAAGCCAAGGAAGGCGTTGAAATTCAGCCGGAAAATCAAACCCTGGCCTCTGTCACCATCCAAAATTACTTCCGCATGTACGATAAGCTGTCGGGCATGACCGGCACGGCGGCTACCGAAGCGCAGGAATTTGGCGACATCTATAAGATGGATGTGCTGGAAATTCCGACCAACCGCCCCATCCAGCGTATCGACGATGACGATGAGGTGTACCGCACCGAAAAAGAAAAGTTTGACGCCATTGCCGCTCAGGTGGCCGATTGCCACGTCAAGGGCCAGCCCATTCTGGTGGGTACCGCGTCGATCGAAAAATCCGATCAGTTGTCGGAATATCTCAACAGCTATGCCTATAAGGTCGAAGTCTCGCGCGAGCTTAAGCCGCAATATGCGAAGGCCGACAAAAAGGACATCCAGAAGGCCGGTGATGAGGCCTATGATATCGTCTATAAGTCCGGCAAGGGCATTCCGCACAATGTGCTGAACGCACGCTTCCACGAGCAGGAATCTGAGATCATCGCTGATGCCGGTATTCCGGGCGCCGTTACCATTGCCACCAATATGGCCGGTCGCGGCACCGATATTCAACTGGGCGGCAATGTGGATATGCGTGTGCAGAAATGGCTGTCCGAACAGGAGGCCGCCGGTGTCGAGGTCACGCAAGACGCACTTTTAGCTAAACGCAGCGACATCGAAGCCCAGATCAAAGATCTGAAGCAGAAATCGCTGGAACTGGGCGGCCTGTTTGTTCTGGGTACGGAACGCCACGAAAGCCGCCGCATCGACAACCAGCTGCGTGGCCGTACCGGCCGTCAAGGCGATCCCGGCCGGTCTAAGTTCTTCCTGTCTTGCGAAGACGATCTGATGCGCATCTTTGCCGGTGACCGGCTGAATGCCATGATGAAAAGCTTAGGTGTTGGCGAAGGCGAAGCCATTACGCATAAGCTGCTCAACGGAGCCATTGCCACGGCGCAAAAGCGCGTTGAGGCCCGTAACTATGAGATCCGTAAAAACCTGCTGAAATATGACGATGTGGTCAATGATCAGCGCAAGGCCGTCTTTGAACAGCGTCAGGAATTTATGGATTCCTCTGATCTGTCCGAACTGGTCAGCGATTTCCGTATCGACACGATTTCTGATCTGGTCAACCGCCATCTGCCGCCCAAGGCCTATGCGGAACAATGGGATATTGACGGTCTGAAAGAACAGATTCTCTCCCTGACCGGTCTTGATCTGCCGCTCGAAGTCTGGGCAGCCGAAGAAGGTATTGCCAACGAAGAAATGGAAGAGCGTATCCAGAAACTGGCTGAGCAAAAGATGGACGAACGCCTGCGTCTTTTGGGTGATGACCAGATGCGCGCGCTCGAAAAGCAGTTCATGCTGCAAATGGTTGATATGCACTGGCGCGAACATCTGATGCACCTGGATCATCTGCGGGCCGTCATCGGTCTGCGCGGTTATGGTCAGCGTGATCCGCTTAATGAATATAAGACCGAAGCCTTTACCCTGTTTGAAACCCTGCTCACCAATCTGCGGCACTCAGTGACGCGCTGGCTGATGACCATGGAAATCCGTTTTGAGCAACCGGCCGAAGAGGTGGCCTATGAGCCGCCGCCCCGTCAGCAATTCCAGGAGATTCATCTCGATCCGCAAACCGGGCATAATGAACGTGCGGCAAAACTGACCGACGATCTGACGCCGGAACAACGCGCCGCCCTGCCCGTCTCCAGCCTGCCCGCCGGTTGGGAAAATACCGCGCGTAATGGCATGTGCCCCTGCGGCTCCGGCAAGAAGTTCAAACATTGTCACGGGGCCCTTATCTAAAAGGCGGTTGCTCTAAAACCTATGCCAGAACAAATTATTCAACCCGTAACCCCCGTGCCGTGGCTGCGGGTCAGCCCTCATGACAATGTTGTGGTTGCCCTGCTGGATTTACAGGTGGGTTACGCGCTGGATATTAGTGGTCGTCATATCATCCTGCGCGAAGATATCCCTAAGGGTCACAAGATCGCCATAGCCGACCTGTCGTCCGGCCAAACCGTTATGAAGCTGGGTTTTAGCATCGGTAAGGCCTCATGCGACATTCCGGCCGGTGCGCATGTCCATGCTCACAATCTGTCCACGGCCTTAAGCGGCATAGAGACCTATAGCTATCAGCCGACCCCACTGGCCAGTACGCCCGACTTCAATAAAGACGCCACCTTTATGGGCTATCGTCGCGCCGATGGTCAGGTGGGCATTCGCAATGAAATCTGGATCCTCTGCACGGTGGGTTGCGTGGCCCGCACCTCTGAGCGGCTGGCGCGCATCGCCCATGAGCGCTTTAAGGGCCGCATTGATGGCGTCTATGCCCTGACCCATCCGCTCGGTTGTTCGCAGCTTGGCGACGATCTGGATCATACGCGCAAACTGTTAGCTTCATTGGCCATGCACCCCAATGCCGGGGCGTGCTGATTGTCGGACTGGGGTGTGAAAACAATCAGCTATCGGCGCTGATCAAAGAGATCAACCGTCCGGATGACCGTTTAAAATATTTCGCGGCCCAGATGGTCGATGATGAGCATGAGGCCGGTCTTGAGGCGCTTGAAGCCCTTGTGTCCGTCATTGAAAAAGACCAGCGCGAAGCCTGTTCGGTGCGCGATCTGGCCATAGGCGTCAAATGCGGGGGATCAGATGCCTTTTCCGGCCTGACCGCTAACCCCCTGGTGGGCCTGATTGCCGACCGCGTGGCCTTTGCCGGTGGCCGTTCCATCATGACCGAGATACCGGAAATCTTCGGGGCCGAACGCGAACTGATGAACCGCGCCAAGAACCAAGAGGTTTTTGACGGAGTGGTATCCGTGGTCAATGATTTCAAAGCCTATTTTCTGGATCACAACCAGCCCGTCTTTGAAAACCCGTCACCGGGCAATAAGGCAGGCGGCATAACCACACTTGAAGAAAAATCCTTAGGCGCTGTCCAAAAAGGCGGTCACAGCCCCCTGAATGAGGTCTTGCGCTACGGCGAACGGGCGCACGAATCCGGCCTGTCCCTGCTGGAAGCCCCCGGTAATGATGCGGTATCTTCAACGGCCCTGACCGCCGCAGGCGCCGTCATTGTGCTGTTCACCACAGGCCGTGGCACGCCCTTGGGCTTTCCGGCCCCGACGCTCAAAATCGCCACCAACTCAGCGCTGGCTGCCAAAAAACCACACTGGATTGATTTTGATGCAGGAGTCATTCTGAACGGGGTCAGTCCGGAACAAACCGCCGATAATCTGATGGATCTGATCCTCAAAACCGCTTCGGGTCAGCCGGCCTGCAATGAAATAAACGATGAGCGCGAAATCGCTATCTGGAAAAACGGGGTTACCCTTTAATATGCGCCTATCTAATGCCAGCCTGAACACAGCCAAAGCCATCCTGCCCAGCTATACACCGTCTGACCTCAGCATAGGTGTGGTGCATTTTGGCCCCGGCGCCTTTCACCGCGCCCATCAGGCCGCTTATTTCGATGCACTGGCAGTTAAAGATTCACGCTGGGGTATTTGCGGCGTGTCGCTGCATTCGACAGGCGTGCGCGACGCTCTGACGCCGCAAGACGATCTTTATACCTTGGCCATTCTGGACACTGAGATCAGTTATCGCCTCATCGGTGCCATGCGTGAAGTTCTGGTTGGGCCCGAAGATATCGAAGCCGTTTTTGAGCGTATGACACGCCCATCCGTCGAAATCGTCACCTCAACTGTCACCGAAAAAGGCTATTGCTTAGGCCCCGATTTCACGCTTGATCTGAACCATGCCGACATCCGGCACGATCTGGGAAACCCGCGCACGCCGAAATCCTTTATAGGCTATGTGACCGAAGGTCTGCGTCGCCGCCATCAGGCCGGCATGATGCCCTTTGTGCTGATTCCGTGCGACAACCTGCCCAAAAATGGCGAACGCCTGAAGGCCGCCCTTATTGCCTATGCGGCCAAATTTGATGCTGTATTGGCCGACTGGATCGCTGCCAACCTGCAATGTCCCTGCACCATGGTCGATTCGATCACACCGGCCACAGACGATGCCTTGCGCACCCGCGTCGAGACGGCCATTGGTCTTGAGGATGCCTGGCCCATCCAACGCGAAGCTTTTACGCAATGGGTAATCGAAGAGCACATCCATCCAAACGGCCCGGACTGGGCCAGCGTCGATGTCACCCTGACCGACAATGTGCCGGCCTATGAACGCGCCAAGCTGCGCCTGCTCAACGGCCCGCACTCAACACTGGCCTATGTCGGACTCAATCAAGGCTATGAAAGCGTATCAGACGCCATGAACGACCCTGAGCTGGCGCAAATCGTCCGTGATCTGATGATCAAGGATGTGGTGCCCCTGCTGGAAGCGCCCAAGGGTCTGGATCTGGTCGCCTATAGCGAAGCCATATTACAACGCTTCCGCAACCCCGCCATCAAGCATTTGCTGGCCCAGATCGCCTGGGATGGCTCGCAAAAGCTGCCCATCCGTATCCTCAGTTCCCTGACGGAAGCGATGGAGCGCGGGCAGGACATCAGCCGCCTGTGCCTGCCTCTGGCCGCGTGGATGCGGTTTGTGCGCCAGAAGGCCGTGACGGGTGAGGCCATGACTGATCCTCTGGCGTCAGAGCTGATCGCTCTGGGCAAGACCTGCACGGATGATGTTTCGGATGTGGCGCGCTTCCTTGAGATGCGCAGCATCTTTCCGGCGGCTCTGGCTACGGATGCGCGCTTTGTGGCGCCGCTTGAGGCGGCCTATGCAGGTCTGCTTTAGGCTACGAAAAATCCTGTAGACGAAAGCCGTTGCCTGCGTCACATATAGGCTATGACGCCAACCCAACCCCTTTCCCATCTCGATATTGCTGCCGGTTTCGCTACGGATATCGGCAAGCGTGATGACAATCAGGACTTTGCCGCCCTGTGGTTCGAAGACAGCCCCACCGCACACGGCGCTGTCGCCGCCATGGCAGACGGGGTCGGCGGGCGAAAGGGCGGACGCGTTGCGGCCGAACTGGCGGTGCGCACCTTTATTGATGACTATCTGGGCCAGAGCGATCTGTTGTCGCCGCGCAAAACCGCCGCACGCGCGCTCGAAAGTATCAATAGCTGGCTGTACCGCGAAGGCCGCCGCAACGAAAACCTGAAGGACATGTGCTGCGCCTTTACCGGCGTGGTCATCAAGGATCGCCGCCTGCACAGCTTCCATGTCGGCGATACCCGCCTGTATCGTCTGCGGGGCGCGCAGATGGAGCTTTTGACCACCGACCACAAGCCCGAAGGGGCCGAAGGCAGCTCCTTCATCACCCGGGCGGTCGGGGCCGAAGAAGCCGTACGGATTGATTATGGCGCGCATGATATTTTTCCGCATGACCGGCTTATGCTGTGTTCGGATGGGGTACACGGCTTTATCAATCAGGCGCAAATTACCGCCCTGCTCGATCAGCGCACCTCACCTGAAGAGGCCGCGCAGGCTCTGGTGGCCATGGCCATTAAACACGGTAGCGATGATAATACCTCGGCACTGGTCATTGATATTATTGATCTGGCCCCGTCGGCCATTGATGACCTGAGTGCCGCCATTCACGCCCTGCCGATCATAGACCCGCCAAGCGTGGGCGATGTGATCGACAATTTCCGCCTTGACCGGCAATTAGCGGATGGCCTTTACAGCCGCGTGTTTCGCGCCCGCAACCTCAGTGAAACGCGTGGCGGCATGAGTGCTCAGGTCGTGCTGAAATTTCCCAAGCCACACACAATCGGCTCAGCAGGCTCGGCGCGTGTGGCCTTTATGCGCGAATCCTGGGTCGCCAGCCGCGTACGCCATATGTGGATCGGGGCTGTGCTGGATCTGGCCCCCGGCCGTCAGACCTGCCTGTATGTTGCCCAGCCCTATTATGACGGTGAAACGCTTGAAGCCCGTTTGTTGCGCGCCCCGAAAATCCGACTTCAGGAAGGCATTTCCATTGCCACCCGTCTGGCCAAGGCCTTAGGCAGCCTGCACCGCGCCGGCATTATTCACCGCGACGTCAAGCCGGAAAACATTATCCTGACGGCAAATGGCGGCTTTAAGCTGGTCGATCTGGGTGTGGCGCGGGTGCCGGGCCTCGATAAGGAAAATCTGTTTGTGCCGGGCACGCCCAGCTATAAGGCCCCTGAGCTTTTTAACGGCAAGCCCGGCGATGAGCGTTCGGATATATTTGCCATGGGTGTCACCCTCTATCGCCTGTTCACCGGCGGGGCCTATCCGTTTGGCGAGATCGAAACCGGCCAGACACCGATCTTTAGCAAGCCTGAACGGCTGAGCCATCGCCGCAGCGACCTGCCGGCCTGGCTCGACAGCCTGATTTTTCAGGCCTTGGCACCGGAGCCGGATGACCGTTTTCAGGACGGCTTTGAAATGGCCTTTAAGCTGGAAACGGGGGCCTATGGGGCCGAGCCCGATTTCCTGCGCAAGAATTCATGGCTGGGGCGCTATGAGCTGATAGTATGGCGCATCACCAGCGCGGTTCTGGCTGTGTTGCTATTTGCGGCCACACTGGCGCTGTATTCCGGCTACAGCTTGCCGCCGTGGATACGGACACTTGTGCATAATATCGCCCACCCGAATAGCTAAGGCTCTTTTAGG
>JBAWDM010000357.1:0-19785 GCA_049590735.1 Asticcacaulis sp.
CCCTCTATGTCTGTAATGTCGAAGAAGGCGCGGCCGATAAGGGCAATGAGCTGTCGGATGCCGTGGCCACCCGTGCCAAGGCCGACCATGCCAACAGCGTGGTGATCTCGGCGCAGATCGAATCGGAAATCGCCCTGCTTGATTCGGATGAGCGTCAGGAATTTTTGGAGACGCTTGGCCTCGAAGAGCCCGGTCTTAATCGCCTGATCCGCGAAGCTTATAAGCTGCTGGGTCTGGCGTCCTATTTCACAGTCGGCCCCAAAGAAGCCCGCGCCTGGACCATCCACGTCGGGGATACCGCCCCTCAAGCGGCGGGTGTCATTCATACCGACTTTGAGAAGGGCTTTATCCGCGCCGAAACCATGGCCTATGAGGATTTCGTCAAATATAATGGAGAAGCGGGTTGTAAGGAACACGGCAAATTCCGCCAAGAAGGCAAAGAATACTTGGTCAAGGACGGCGATGTGCTGAATTTCCGGTTTAATGTGTAAAAGATAGCCACCTTCGTCAAGACACCAGTCCTTCGGGCCTTGCAAGGCAGAAGAAACGAAAAAGCCCGCCGGATGATCTCGGCGGGCTTTCTTTATTTGTGGCTCAGGAAAATAGCCCGCTGTGAGGCAGCGAAACGAAGTTCGGCGTAGCCAAAAATGTTATCTGGCGAGCACCGGAGCGGAGCGTACTTAAGTACGTGAGCACCGGCGCACAGCCAGATGACGTTTTGTAGCCCTTCAGGGCGTTCCCGCCTTAGTGTTTGCCCTTCCAGACTTGACGATAAGCTAGGTAGGTTATGCCTGCCATCAGCAGAAGGAAGGTGATCACAGCCAGACCCATTTGCTTGCGCTCAGTGGCATGCGGATCGGCTGCCCATTCCAAGAAAGCCGCCACATCGGCTGATTCCTGCTTCAGGGTAGCCTTGGTGCCATCATCATAGGTGACGCGATCAGCACTCAGGGGCGGTGGCATAGCCAGAACGCCACCTTTTGGGACCTTGTGCGGGTCGCCCGACCATTGGGTCGCCAAAGACCCGTGCACAAACGGATTGTAGTGCTGCGTATCAGCCACTTTCAAACCCGCAGGCGCAGGTTCAAACCCGGCCAGAAGCGAAGCCACATAGTTGGCACCGCCTTCGCGGGCCTTGGTGATGACCGACAGATCGGGCGGATAGGCGCCGCTATTGGAGGCCTTGGCCGCTTCTTCGTTGCGGAAGGGCGACGGAAAGCGATCCGACGTCGTGGCCTTACGTGTGACGTCATCACCGGTATCGGGATCAATATCGGCCACTTCAAACTCAGAAGCGATTTGCTTGACGACCGGATTATCGTTCGGATTCTTGTATTCCGGATCATAAAACGGGCCGTTTTTTTGACCCAGATTACGGAACGACAGCAGGTGCATGCTGTGGCATGACGAACAGACTTCGCGATATATCTTGTAGCCGCGCTGCAACTGCGCCTGATCGAATGTGCCAAAAGGCCCTTCGAACGAGAAGTGGTGATCAATCGGCTCTTCGAAGCCACCACCACTGGCCAGAGCCTGTGTGCCTGAGGTCAGGGTGAAAGCCAGTGCAAGACCGGCCGCCACTTTGAGGGTTTTTGTCAAAAAAGCAGACATGTGACTTAGCCCTTTTTCGCGTTGGATTTTTTAGCATTATGCTCAGCCAGAACCGCTTCGGAGATCGAAGCCGGAACAGGCTGCGGCTCTTCCTTCAGGCCAATCCATGGCATGATGACCAGGAAGAAGGCAAAGTAATAGACCGACAGGAATTGCGACAGCCACACCACTTTGAGGCCGATCGGATTGCCGTGCGCATCCTGAGTGAGCGAGAAGACCATGTTTTCCGGCATCTGCCCGCCACACCAGCCAAGGCCGATACAGGTCAGGACAAACAGCACGAAGAACCAACGCATCACCGGACGGTAGCGCATGGACTTGACCTTGGACGTATCCAACCAGGGCAGGATAAAGATCACAGCAATGGCGCCGAACATGGCGATAACGCCCAAAAGCTTTGCCGACAATGGCCCGATGTCAAAGGTGACCGCGCGCAGGATGGCATAGAAGGGCAGCATATACCATTCAGGCACAATATGGCTTGGGGTTTGCAGCGGGTTGGCCGGCACATAATTGTCGGCGTGGCCCAGAGAATCCGGCGCATAAAAGACAAAGATCGAGAACATGATCAGGAAGAAGATCATGGCCAGACCGTCTTTTACGGTGGCGTAGGGTGTGAATGGCAGGGTATCTTCTTTGGACTTAATCTCAACGCCGGTCGGGTTGTTTTGCCCGACAACATGAAGCGCCCAGATATGCAGCACCACAACACCGGCGATTACGAACGGCAGCAGATAGTGCAGCGAGAAGAAGCGGTTCAGGGTCGGATTATCAACCGAGAAGCCCCCTTGAAGCCATGTCAGGATCGAAGGCCCGACCACCGGAATAGCGCCGATCAGATTGGTGATAACGACCGCGCCGTAATAGGACATCTGACCCCAGGGCAAAACATAACCCATAAAGGCCGTGGCGATCATCAGGAAGTAGATAATACAACCCAGAAGCCACAAGACTTCGCGCGGTGCCTTGTACGAACCATAATAAAGACCGCGGAACATGTGGATATAGACGGCAAAAAAGAACATGGACGCGCCATTGGCGTGTACATACCGCAGTAACCAGCCATAATTGACGTCGCGCATGATGCGTTCGACCGAATCAAAGGCCATGGCGGAATTGGCCGTATAGTGCATAGCCAGAATAACGCCGGTCAGGATCTGCACGCCGAGGCAGAGCGACAGAATGCCGCCAAATGTCCACCAGTAGTTCAGATTTTTAGGTGTCGGGTAATCGACAAAACTGTCATGGGCCAGACGCACGATGGGCAGACGCGCGTCCAGCCACTTTTCGATGCCTGTTTTCGGCTCATAGGTTGAAATATGATCGCTCATGTGACTTAGCCCACCTTGATCTTAGTGTCGGACAGGAAGGTGTATTCCGGAACTTCCAGATTCTTGGGCGCAGGGCCCGAACGAATACGGCCGGACGTATCATAGACCGAGCCGTGGCAAGGGCAGAACCAGCCACCATAATCACCACCGCCGAAATTAGGCACGCAACCCAAATGGGTACAGACGCCGATCAGTACCAGATATTGCTCATGGCCTGCCTTAACGCGTTCTTCATCGGTTTGCGGATCACGTAGGCTCGAAATATCGACCTTATTGGCCTCAGCGATTTCCTTCTTGGTGCGATAACGCACAAAAAGCGGCTTGCCGCGCCATTTCACAACAGCCTGCATGCCCTCTTCGACCTTGGACAGGTCATATTCGATCGAAGCCAGCGCCAAGGTATCAGCGGCCGGGTTCATCTGACCGATGAGCGGAACAGCAACCGCGGCTATTGCACCAACGGCACCAGCCCCTGCTGCTATGTAGATAAAGTCACGACGGTTGGGATCCTTACCGTCATTATGCTCAGGTTCGCTCACCTTGCCACCTCTTCAAATCGCCAACCGAATGACTTTTGTTGACCAAAAGTTCGGTACACTCAAAAATTCTTTGGCATCTGCTTTCCGTAACTCAAGTCACGGGTAGCGCTGGAATCGTATGAGTCCATCGCATGCCAATTGCGTCTATAACCACAATTCTGTGACGGATACAAACCGCCAAAACACTTTTCTTGCCTAAATTTCGTCCGATCTGTGGCAAATATCTGCGAATGATTTGCAGGTAGTCTTTTTATGCTGGACAGCGCCCTAGCAAAACTGTGACAACGACCCGCCTTTTATAAAGTTTTCTGAAAAGCCAATTGTCATGCGCATAGCGCTATATCAACCCGATATTCCCCAAAACCTCGGCTCTGCCATACGCTTAAGCGCCGCTTTTGAAACGGATCTCGATGTCATAGAACCTTGCGGCTTTCCCCTGAGCGACAAGGCGATTAAGCGCGCCGCCATGGATTATGCGAACTGCGCTAAAGTGTCGCACCATATATCGTGGCAGGCCTATCTGGCGTTTTTAGCGGCCGAAAGGCCCGCCTCGCGGCTTATTTTATTCACCACACGCGCCGCCCAGCCGCTCTATGAGTTTAAGTTTAAGGCAGACGATATACTGCTGGTGGGGCGAGAAAGCGCCGGTGTCCCCGATGAGGTGCACGAACGCGCCGATGTGCGCCTGTTTATCCCCATCAGCGCTCAGGCGCGGTCCATCAATGTCATCAATGCCGCCGCCATGGGCTTAGGTGAAGCCCTGCGTCAAACCAACACCTTTCCCAAACGCGGCTAATCCGGTTATAGAGCGGTCAGTAATAGTTTGGAAAAATTGCATGACCTCCCCTGCCCTCTCTGCTGACACCCTGTTGCAACGTCAGGCGCAAGCCTCAGTTTGGTTTCGGTCCTTGCGCGATTCGATCTGTGCGGCCTTTGAGCAGTTAGAGGATGAGGCCCCGGCCGCGCTTTATAACGGAGACGCTGGCCGATTTGTGCGCACGCCCTGGGAGCGCTCAGAAGGCGGCGGCGGCGAAATGTCGATCATGAAGGGCCGCCTGTTTGAGAAGGTCGGCGTGCATATCTCGACCGTTCACGGCACATTCTCACCGGAATTTGCCCGCACCATTCCGGGCGCCCAAGACGACCCACGCTTTTTCGCCACCGGCATTTCGCTGATTGCCCACATGACCAATCCGCATGTGCCGGCCGTGCATATGAATACCCGCTTTATTACCACGACCCAAAGCTGGTTTGGCGGCGGCGCTGATCTGACGCCCCTCATGGCCGCTGATCGCCATCAGGAGGCACCGGACGCCGTTAAATTCCATGCGGCGTTCAAAGCCGCCTGTGACAGCTTTGATCCGGCCTATTACGAAAAATTCAAAGCCTGGTGCGATGGGTATTTCCACCTGCCACATCGCAATGAGCCACGCGGCGTGGGCGGCATTTTTTATGACCACTTCAATTCCGGTAATCACGAGGCCGATTTTGCGTTTACGCAAGCGGTCGGTAAGGCGTTTTTGGGTGTCTATCCGCAGATTGTGCGCGACCGGATAGCTCAAGCGTGGTCAGAGGATGAGCGCGAGGCACAATTAATCCAGCGCGGGCGCTATGTGGAATTCAACCTGCTCTATGACCGCGGTACGCTTTTTGGCCTGAAAACCGGCGGCAATGTCGCGTCGATCATGTCGTCCATGCCGCCCCTCGTAAAATGGCCCTAAGCCATTTTACGAAAAACGTAAAATGTGTGAAGTGGCCCTAATGCCTGAACAGGCGATAGCGGTAGCGTGAGGTGACCAAGACTATCTGCGCCATCTGTGGATAGCCTTCTTTCCGACGTCTGTGGCGTCTGCCAAGGTCTGTAAGTTGATCCACAGATGACACAGATATTCAGGGCAATACCACGCTACCGCTATCTCCGGCATAATCAGCCCTTCCAGCGCGCCTTCATATACAGACCGCCGCTTTCCAGTTCATCGAGCATCTGTTGGATACGCCGGTCGCGTGTGCCTTCACGATTGGCCTGTGCGATCCAGCCCATATAGTCATTTTGCTGATAGGGCGGGCGTTCTTCATAACGGGCATACAGGCCACGGGCATGCAAAAGCTGGCGGACATCATCCGGTATGGGGTGGATGGTATCTGTCACTAAGTGTCCAGAAATTTCGAAATCGCGCCCAGCACATCATGGCGATGGCTGGGGCTGTTCAGGGTCGCTAAGGCCTGATCCACCAAAGCTTCGTCAATACGGATACCCCGGCGGCTGATCAAAAGATCGCTGGCGAAACCTTCGCAAAATTCGGGATGGCACTGAAACGACAGCCCCTTGCGGTCGGTATAATAAAGTGCACCATGTGGCGTAAACTCTGAACCCGCCAGCACAATGGCGTTTTCCGGTTTGATAACCACCTGATCCTGATGGGTAACGGCGCAGGCGATTTTCACCTCAGGACGCCCCGCCAGGTCCTGCCACAGATCATGCGCCTGCACCGCATATTCATGCAGGCCCACACCCCAGCCCTTGCTCGATTTTTCGACATGACCGCCCCAGGCCTGCGCCATGACCTGATGGCCAAAGCAGATGCCAACGGCCGGAATGTCTTTGTCCAGCGCCCGGAGCCAGTCAAGCAAGGACAATATCCACGGATCACTTTCATAAACCCCTGAGGGTGAGCCGGTAATCACCACGCCTTTCAGAGCCGGTGTCACCTGCGGCAATTCACCGTCTAAGGTTTTAAAAACCCTGAAAGCGCGCCCCTCACTGGCCAGCAATTTCGCGAACATGTCGGCATAGGAGCCATAGGCGGCATCCAGCCCCGCAGGCGGCACACCGGTCTCCAGGATCGCTATATAATCATCCGTACGCATCACAACACCCGGCCCAAATCAGCGTCACAGATTTGGGCTATTTCGCACCTGCGTCAAGAGCCCGGTCAATCACGCTTTGTGAGAAATCATGTTCAAGCCATTCGGTTTCGATTTGCTTAAGTCGCTTGCCGACCTCAGGCCCTGCCTTCATGCCATGCGCGATCAGATCAGCGCCTTTGAGCGGAAAAACCGGCACTTTAAGCCCCTCAATCATGGCCAGCACATACTGCACGGCTGCAATCGGCTTGGCCTGATGGGCCGCCACCAGACACAGGGCGTCCTCGGTGGCCTCACGGCCAAACAGGTAGATCAGCCGCGCAAAGGGCATAGTCTGGTCGCTGGCCAGAGCGTCAGCAACCTGACCCGCCGCGTTGAGGCGTTCAGACAGGCGTTTTGACAACTTCAAACGATTGCGCAGCGCCGTAAGCACAGGCGCAGCCAGCCCCACCCCGTCATCCAGCAAGGCCATCAACCGCAATTCAGGATCTGCACTTAAGCTACACATATGGCTGAAGGTCGACAACGTGCCGGAGGGCGGCCAGCCGGTAATAATATGCGGCAGGATGGCATGGCCTTGCATGGCCTCAAATGCCGAAACGGGGGCAGGCAAGGCCAGCATTTTCAGTACTTCCTGCTGGATACGCTCACCCGACAAGCCGTCAATGCCGTCTTTCAGGGCCACACAGGCCGCCAACGATTCAGCATCAATCGCCTTGGCATATCCCGCACTAAACCTGAAAAAACGTAAAATCCGCAGATAATCCTCACGGATGCGCTGTTCGGCCTCGCCAATAAAGCGCACCCGCCCGTTTTGCACATCTGCCACGCCCTGTCCGGTCGGATCATAGACCCTGCCTTGACCATCGACATAGAGCGCATTGAGGTAAAAATCGCGGCGCAGGGCATCCCTGGCCCAGTCCGTTGTGAAACTAACCACGGAGCGCCGGCCATCGGTTTCGACATCTTCACGCAAGGAGGTGATTTCAAACAGTGTGTCGCCATAAATGGCCGTAATCGTGCCAAAGCCCTTACCCGTGGGCACACTTTTGATACCGGCGGTCTTCAATGCGGCTTCTGTCTCGTCAGGCGTTAATTGCGTAGCCAGATCAAGATCGCTGACTGGTCGGCCCATCAGGGCATTGCGCACGCAGCCGCCAACAAAGCGCACACAGGCGACCCCGCCTTTGGCTTCCAGCGCCGCAAAAACGGCGCGCGTCTCACGCGATTGCATATCGGGCGAAAGGGAAATGGTCTGCATGATTCCCGCAGGTTAAGCGGTCACGCGCCTAAGATCAAATGACCTTAACGACAACACCGGCAAAACGTATATCCGGTTCACTATAACGTATCAGGACGCGATGCGGATCAACAGGGCCGGGCAATATAATGCCGTTTGATTTTTCAAAACCAAACGGTTTGAAAAAGCTGTGTGAGCCCACCAATAATACTGCCCGAAGCCCTCTGGCAAAGGCCGCCGGCACACAGGCCGATATCAACGCCTTACCTATACCCCGTCCGCGTTGCGCTTCGTCCACCACAACGGGCCCAAGAAACACAAGGGGTTCATAGGTGTTGGCTTCGAAATCATGGATGAAAATAGGCCACATACGCACACTGCCCAACAGGCGATCCCCCTGCATGGCCACATAACTCAGATCTGCAATCGGTGTGGAGTCTTCGCGTAAACGTTCCGCGGTTTTTACAAAACGGCCCGGCCCGAAGGCACGATCCGTCAACTCGACGATCTGACGGTCAAGCGCCTGCGTCTCTAAACAGATATTAAAGTCCAAAGCCAGGGCATCTAAAGCCAAGTTGTCTTCTCCTGCGCGCAGCCCCCCCGCATAGAAATATCATCGCACGAATGCAGCTAGCGAAATAAAACGATCAAGGATTGCGGTCAATAAAATACATACGAAAAATCCCTAACGCGACAAAAAAGCCATGAAGGCGGCCTGCGTCTGCGGGCTGGTTAATTGCTCACGAAAAATAACGCCTTCGTCACCGACCACCTGCCACAGAGCATTTGGATCACGCATCAGGCGCTTCGTGTGACGCAGGGCGGACGCAGACAAGGCTAATAACGGATCGGCCAGAGACCGCGCCCTGTTTTCCACATGCTCACGCGCCACGACGGCATTTAAAAGCCCCAACCGCAGGGCCTCCTCAGCACCGATCACCTCGCCCAGTGCCATCCAGGCAAAGGCACGGGCATGGCCTATGCGTTGCGGCAGTAAAAGCGTCGAACCGGCCTCAGGCACAAGACCCAGCTTCAGGAAGGGCAGGCTGAGGCGAATATCATCTGCTGCCACAACCAGATCACAATGCAACAAAAGCGTGACGCCTACGCCTGCGGCCTGCCCCTGTATAGCCGCGATCAGAGGCTTCTCGAAAAAAATCAGCGCCTTCAAAAAACGATAGACGGGCATGTCCTCAAGCCTTGTCTCCGGATCAAGCAGTATAGGCAGATCCTGCGCAAAATCGCCTATGTCGTTGCCTGAGCAAAAATCAGGGCCTTCCGCCGCAATAATGACCACATGCACCGCGTCATCCCTGCCTGCCTGAATAAGTCCCGCCGTCAGATCGTCATACATGGCCTTAGTCAGGGCATTTTTTTTAGCGGGCCGGTTCAGGGTCAGCGTCATAACGCCCTGCTCAAGACGGGTGAGGATATCGCTCATGACCGGGCCTTCCCTGACTTTGCCCGTAGAACGGGCCTGTTCTGTCATGCCGGTGTAGCCTAAGTTGACGCAAACGGCAACCAACTCCTGATCATCTGTTATTAAGAGAGCGTGCGGCCTCACCATTTGCCTTGTAATCGCCACATCTGGTCAATAAAGTTGATCGTTAATATAGACGTCACTCTGCAAAACGAGGCGGCATATCTATAGGTTTGATAAAGCGGAGAAACGCCTCATATGAAAATTCCATCTCTATTTACACGTCTGGCCGCACTGGCCGCCGCGGCAGGCCTGATCGTAGGGCTCAGCCTGAGCGCCCAGACCGCCACTGCCGCAGAAACAGCGCCTTTTACGATTGATCCGGCTGTTAAAGCCAAGAGCATGGTCGATATTGTACCGCTCATTCCACTGGCCAAGATTAATTGCGAACCGACGGATGCCTATCTGTTGGGACCTGTCGCAGCGGAAGGAACAGCCCCTGCCGCGCAACTTTATGAAGTCGCCTGTAAGACAGGCCCCGGCTATATCATCACAAAAATATCGGACACACAGGTGGGCAAGACCTTCACCTGTTCACTCGCGGCGACCCTGCACACACAAAAAGCGACCTCTCCGCTTTGCATCTTACCTGAAAATACCCCCCACTATGCCTGGCTGAATGCACAGATTAAGCCTTTCATGCCCGATTGCACCGTCGACAAGGCGCGCCTGATCGGCTCTACGACAGAAGAACCTTTTCTGGATCGCTACGAAGTCAGTTGTACAACAGGCACAGGCGGCGTTGTCGACTATCCGCAAATTGGGTCCACAGCCCCAGTTGACTTTAAAAACTGCGTGATTGTTGCCGGTTCCAACTCGGCCTGCACCTTTATCACCGAAGAACAGATGCGGGCGCCCTTAAAGCCGGTTGCCGCCAAGGCGTCTGCGACCTGTCAGGTGAACAATGCGCGTTTCTTGGGCGTTAGTAAGGATAATGCGAACCTCTATTACGAAATTGGCTGTGCCAACGAAGTCGGCTTTGTGGTCGTGACCGACAACAAGACCAATTATGAGCGCACCATAGCCTGCACCAGCGCCGCGTCTCTGGGTGGCTGTACCTTCACCGACATGGGTGCAGCCGCAGCCGATGCCAACACCAATTACAGCACGCAACTGACTAAGGCCGGATACCCTTGTAAGGTCGAAGACTATACGGTTCTCGGCACTCAGGAAGGCACAAAGCGCGACTATATCGAATTCAAATGCGCTGACCGTCCCTGGGGCCTCATCGGCTTTGTCCCGCAAGTGGGATCAACCTCCAGCCTGCGGGTCAATGACTGCTTTATTGATCAGTCCGGCCGCAAGGATTGCACCTTTGTCAAAGAAAGCGACCTGCGCGCGCAACTGGACAAGCTGATCAAGATCAAAGAGCCCGCCAAGAATTGTGACGTTTCAGATGTCCGCTATATCGGCGAATCCGACGGTATTGAAGGGGCGCTGGTCGCTGAACTGGCCTGTGCCAATAAGCGCGGCTACATTGTCGTGGTCAGTGCAGATCGTAACAGCATTGCCGAATCAACCGCCTGTGTGCTGGCAAAATCGCATAATGATCCGGTTCAATGCACCATCCCGAATAACGGCACCTATTCTTCTACCGAATAGGCCTGTTTAAAAGGATGACTATTATGGCCCGTGAGGTACACACCTTGCGGGCCTTTTTCATGCCCAGATCAACTGACAGACTAGACCCGTCTCTCTTACGGAAGTTTCCATGAAAATTGCGCTGCCGCTTCTAGTCCTGTCCATAAGCCTTTGCGGCTGTGATCGCCTGCAGGACCTGTGGCGAAAACCGGAGATGGGCCCCACCTATGCCGTGGCCGTGCCGTCTCTGGCTGAGGGCGATATACGCCTCTATCCCCCTCTGAAAGACGCAAAAACAACTGCGCCTTCCCTACAGGTACGCAACGGTGAGTGCCAGACCGGTGCGTGCGTGGTCTGGGATAAAAAGCGCTGGAAACCCCTGCTGAAAACCGAGGCCGCTGACATGGCCTATCTGTCGGTCATCATGCCCACAGGCTCAGACTACAGCCCCGAACTATGGCGGCCCGTTGGCGCGTCCGGTCAAAACATACTCGTTAGTGCGGCCGGACAGGACGGGATTGCGCGCGGCCTGTTTGACGGCCTGCGCATCGGTCTGAGTAACGCCGGCACCACCACCTATTTCACCGCCTATTCGGTGGAAAGCGCCGCCACCCTCAGGGCCAATGGTTTGTGTACGCGAGACATGACCGTGGATGCCGGTCATCCGGCCAAGTCCGGTTGTCTGCAGAAAATAGCCGATGACCGCTATGTCTTGCCAGTGGATGGTGAAGTCGTGATCGCGGGCGATAAGGCCTGGCTTTTGCAACGCCGTCCGGATCGCTCCGCCAATCTGATCGACCTGCTGGCTCTGCCGAAGGGGCCGGTCGTCTGCCTGCCCGGACTGATTATAGATACGCAAGGTAGGTGGATGGGGCCGCCGGACTCCGCTTTATCTCCCAATCTGTTTGTCTCACGCGCACGACCAACACCCGCCTATGAAGCCCATAAGGCCAGCCTAATGAAAGCCTGTCCGGCCACAGGTGCATAAATTTGTATTAGAGCGTAAACTCATAGATATTGAGGCTCACGCCTCGCTTTTGAAGAAAGTATCAACATGTCCTATCATTTCTCAAAGACCCTGAATTTGTCCTTTGATGAGGCCATTACGCACGTCACCAAAGCCCTTGCAGATAAAGGTTTTGGTGTACTCACTACGATTGATGTGCGTGCGACAATGAAAAAGAAACTCGATGTCGATTTTCGTCCCTATACTATTCTGGGGGCCTGTAATCCGCAATTTGCCTATAAGGCCCTGCAAGCCGAAGACAAGATCGGTGTCATGTTGCCATGCAATGTCATTGTACAAGACACGGGGGATGGACGGGTAGAAGTCTCAGCCGTCGATCCCATGTCCTCCATGCAGGCTGTTGACAATCCCGCTCTGGGCGAAGTCGCCACCTCAGTTACGGAAATGCTGCGTGAGGTTATCGCCTCATTGTGATGCCAATGCCGCAGCTTAAGGCCAGCATAGTCGCTTAAAAATAGCAGTATAACACCACCGACACGTGGGTATTTAAAAACCGACGAGTGGGTATAGTGGTAAGAATGAGCGACACACAAACGGATTCCAAAAGCAGGCTTCTGAAGGCCGCCCTTATAGGAGTGCGCGCCCGTGGTACGACCGCGCCGTCAATCAGGCAAAACCATAAGGCTGGACACGTTTACTCCCACTCGATTGTGCCGGGAGGCTTGGAGGTCACGTCATAGACAACGCGATTGACGCCACGCACTTCGTTGACGATGCGGGTGGCGCACCGGCCCAGAACCGCCCACGGAAATTCATAGAAATCCGCTGTCATGCCGTCCGATGAGGTCACGGCCCTCAGTGCCAAAACGTCTTCATAGGTGCGGGCATCACCCATGACGCCAACCGTCTTCACCGGCAAAAGCACGGCAAAGGCCTGCCAGATGTCGTCATACAGACCGGCCTTGCGGATCTCTTCCAGATAGATAGCATCGGCATCCTGCAGGGTCTTCACCTTTTCCGGCGTCACTTCGCCGGGGATGCGAATGGCCAGACCCGGCCCTGGGAAGGGATGACGGCCCACAAAAGCGGCATCCAGACCCAGTTCGCGGCCCAGAGCCCGCACCTCGTCCTTGAACAGTTCGCGCAGAGGCTCAACAAGCTTCAGCTTCATATAGTCAGGCAGGCCGCCGACATTGTGGTGGCTTTTGATAACCGCCGAAGGGCCGCCGGACGGCGACACGCTTTCGACCACATCGGGATACAGCGTGCCTTGCGCCAGAAACGCCGCGCCTTCGATTTTTCCGGCCTCTTCATCGAAGACATCGATAAACAGCTTGCCGATCTTTTTGCGTTTGGCTTCGGGATCGGCAATGCCCTTAAGCTCGCCCAGAAAAAGATCCTGAGCCTGAACATGCACCAGCGGAATATTGTAATGATCGCGGAACAAAGACACCACCTGAGCGCCTTCGTTTTTACGCAACAGGCCGGTATCGACAAACACACAGGTCAGTTGCTCGCCAATCGCTTCGTGGATCAGAACCGCGGCGACCGAGGAATCGACACCGCCGGACAGGCCACAAATGACCTTGCCGTCGCCGACCTGCGCCTTGATCTTGGCGACCATTTCCTGCCGGAAAGAGGCCATCGACCAGTCGCCGCTAAAGCCGGAAATCTCAAACAGGAAGTTACGGATCATATCCGTGCCGCGTTTGGTATGCACGACTTCGGGATGGAACTGCACAGCGTAGAATTTGCGCGCCTCATCGGCAATGGCGGCATAGGGCGCGCCTTCAGAGGTGGCGATGACATCAAAGCCTTGCGGGATCGAGACGACACGGTCGCCGTGGCTCATCCACACAGTCTCTTTGGCATCCAGCCCCTTGAAGATCGGTGAGGCCTTTGTTACGGTGATTTCAGCGCGGCCAAATTCGCGGTCATGGCCCGCCTCTACCTTGCCGCCCAGCAGCTCACACATCAGTTGCTCACCGTAACAGATGCCGAAGACCGGCACGCCCATGCCAAACAAAGACGCCTCAATGCGCGGGCCGGAATCCACAACGCTGTGGGGGCTGCCCGACAGGATAACCGCTTTAGGCTTTAGCGTGTTGAGGGCTTCCTGTGCCTTGGTGAAGGGGTGGATTTCACAATAGACACCGCATTCGCGGACACGGCGCGCGATCAACTGCGTGACCTGGCTGCCAAAATCAATAATAAGCAGGGTTTCATGAAGGGACATGGTCGCGTGTCTTTCTAAGTCGCCTTTGGCTGGCGCATATAGGCGGCTATATAAAAGCCGTCTGTCTGGGTGGTATGGGGTGTAAGGGACAGGGTATGACCACCGGCCGCCAACAGGCTTAAGGTTTCCGTGTGATCAATATTGCCGGCGCTGTTTTTCAGCAATGCCTGCAGGCTCAGAGGGGCAAAATCCGGATGGGTGGCTTCGAAAGCCTCCGTCGTCGCTTTGTTTTCATCCGTCAGCACGCTGCACGTGACATAGACCAGACGGCCACCGGCCTTAACGCAGGTGGCGGCACGGGCCAGAATACGGGTTTGCAGATCATGCAGGCCCGCTAATTTCGCCTCATCCAGACGTTGGGCATCTTCGGGGTGCCGGCGCCATGTGCCTGAGCCGGAACAGGGCGCATCCACCAGCACCAGATCGGCCTCCATCAGCGCCTCTAAAGGTGCCGCATCTTCGGGATCAGCAAAATGGACAAAATGCGCCGTGGCCCCAGCCCGCAACAGGCGCGGCTCAATGGCCTTCAGGCGTTTTTCCACCACATCACAGGCAAAAATCTCGCCCTCCCCCTGCATCATCTGCGTCAGGGCCATGGTCTTTCCGCCGCCACCGGCGCAGAAATCAACCACCTTGGCGGCACCGGGCAGGATACCGGCACCGGCAATAAAAGCCGCCAGTTGCGAGCCTTCGTCCTGAATTTCAATGCGGCCGGACTGATAGATATCCAGCTTGACCAGATTGGGCGGTGGCTCGGATGCCAGACGAATGCCATGACGCGAAAAAGGCGTCGGCACGGGCGATAAGCCATCGGCTTCAAGGGCGGCGATCATCTCTGCCCGCGTGGTTTTGGCGCTGTTGACCCTGAGATCAATAGGCGCGCGCGGCAACATTAAAGCTGTGGCCTCTGCGGCCCAGTTATCACCATACTGCTGTTGAAAACGTCCGACCACATGTTCCGGCAGGCCGCTCATTACCCATTCCGGCACGTCACCCGCCTCTGCGGACAAACGCCTGATTTCCGTTTCGGTCAGCGGTTTGGGGCCATAGCCTTCGCCACTGAACAGATTGGCGATCTCGGTAAGCGGCAAGCCGTCAATCAGCGACAAGGAGGCCAGAACCAGAGCGCGCCCTTGCGGCTGCGACCGTTCATTCAGCTCCATTGCCCACAGCAAACGCTGACGCGCCCTGAGGCAGCGATAGACCCTATCGGCAATGGCGCGGCGGTCTTTGGAACCGGCATAACGGTTGGATTGGCCCCATTGTTTGACAACAACCTCGGCTGTGGCACGCGTGCCGGATAGCTGGTCGAGAATATCAGCGGCAGCTTGTAGTCGGGCAGCAGGGGTCACACAAAATCCTTAGTTAAACAGGGTCGCAAAGCACAGAATAATGCCGGTCAGCGATAGAATCCACGACAATGACCGCACCCACTTCACGCCAAAGGCATAGAGCGGAATATAGGCTATGCGCCCGATCAGATAGAGACGCGCGCCCCACACGGACAATTCTGACGTTTTGCCGGTAAGGGCCAGAACGAGGATAATTACGGCGAAAATGGCGAAGGTTTCCATAAAATTACTGAAAACCCGTCTTAAGCGATCAGCCATTGGACCGACATCAAAGGACGTGTCACGCGGCCCGGCATTCCATTCCAGATACCCCGGCCGTGAGGCTGCCACCACGGGCGGCAAGGCCACCTGAATAAGGCCCAGAATGGCAGCCAGAACCAGTATCCACAGCTCGTAAGTCATAGGCTTATTCCCTCAGCTACTGGCGCAGGGCCATCTATTGCCGGTAATTCGGCGCTTCGCGGGTAATCATGACGTCATGGACATGGCTTTCGCGCAGGCCCGCACCCGTTATGCGTACAAAACGCGCGCGTTTCTGGAAGGAGTCAATGTCCGGCGCGCCGACATAGCCCATGGCGGCGCGTAAGCCGCCGATAAGCTGATGCAGGACCGGCGCCACGGGCCCCTTGAACGGCACCTGACCTTCGATACCTTCGGGCACCAGCTTCATGGAATCGCGCACTTCTTTCTGGAAGTAACGATCTGCCGATCCATCTGCCATTGCCCCCACAGAGCCCATGCCGCGATAGGACTTATAGGAACGGCCCTGATAGAGGATGACCTCACCGGGGGCTTCTTCGGTGCCGGCAAACATCGACCCCAGCATGGCACTGGAGGCACCCGCCGCAATCGCCTTGGCCAGATCGCCGGAGAATTTAATCCCGCCATCGGCAATGATCGGCACGCCTGTGCCTTCGGCGGCGCGGACACTGTCGATGATCGCCGTCAGTTGCGGCACACCGACACCGGCGACAATGCGCGTGGTGCAGATGGAGCCCGGCCCGATCCCGACCTTAACAGCATCGGCACCGGCATCAATCAGGGAGCGCGTCGCATCATAGGTCGCCACATTGCCCGCCACGATCTGAACTCTGGACGCCGCCTTGCGCAGGCGCTCAACGGCTTGCGCCACCAGAATGGAGTGACCATGCGCCGTGTCGATGACAATCACATCGGCTCCGGCCTCAACCAGCGCCATGGAGCGTTCAAAACCGGCATCGCCGACTGTAGAGGCCGCACCCACCAGCAACCGCCCGTCCGCATCCTTGGCGGCATGGGGATAGGCCTGTGATTTTTCCATATCTTTGACGGTAATCAGGCCTGCGCATCTATAGGCCTCATCGACGACAATAATGCGTTCAATGCGGTGTTTCGCCATCAGGCCACGCGCCTTATCCTGATCTATGCCGGCACGTACCGTAATCAGGTTCTCCGTGGTCATGACCTCCGAAGCCGCCTTGCTGCCGTCATTTTCAAAGCGGATGTCGCGATTGGTGAGAATGCCGACCAGACGATTGGTTTCGCGTTCGACCACCGGAAAGCCGGAAATATGCTTGCGGGCGATAATCTCACGCACCTCAGCCAGCTTTGTGTCGGGATGAATGGTGATCGGATTGATGACCATGCCGGATTCAAAGCGTTTGACGGCGCGGATTTCATCCGCCTGTTCGTCATTCGTCAGATTGCGATGAACAATGCCCATGCCACCTGCCTGCGCCATGGCCACAGCCAGACGCGCCTCAGTGACCGTATCCATGGCCGATGAGACCAGCGGTATGTTCAGACTGATGGTTTGCGTGAATTTGGTTTTCGTATCGACCTGAGTGGGGCCGACATCCGAAGGACCTGGCTCCAGCAAAACGTCGTCGAAGGTTAAGCCTTCGCGTATATCCATAGGGGACTCTCCATTTTGCGGTTTGTAACTATGTGAATCCACGGGCCTCGTAAAGGGGTTGACCGCATTTTGCCGACAAATATTTGTTTCAGCTCATGAGCGGACGTCACAAAACGATGGCGCCTGCCTATCCGGCCTGAGCGCCCTTATAGTTTTGCGCCACAATATAGATTTCTGTAGAACCGGCGCGGCTTGATTTGGGCTTGAAATGTTTAACCGATTCAAAGCTTAACTTTAGCTTCAGCAGGAGGTGCTCAGTTTCGCCGCCCTGAAACGCCTTGGCGACAAAGGTGCCGCCCGGTTTTAAGTTTTCCAGCGCAAAATCACCGGCCATTTCCAGCAGACCCATAATTTTCAGGTGATCCGTCTGTTTATGACCCACCGTATTGTGCGCCAAGTCCGACAAAACCAGATCGGGCTTACCGCCCAGCATCTCCATCAATTTCGGCCCGATCGCCGGATCGGTGAAATCCGCCTCAAGCAGTTCAGCGCCTGGCACGGGATCCACCGGCAGTAAATCGACCCCGATCACTATGGCTGCCCCGCGCTTCATCGCCACCTGCACCCAGCCGCCGGGCGCGCAACCCAGATCAATCACCCTGGCACCCTTATGCAGCAGGTGAAAGCGCTCATCTATCTCAATCAGCTTAAAGGCCGCGCGCGACCGCCAGCCCTCGGCCTTGGCGCGCACCACATAGGGGTCATTCAGTTGCCGCTCCAGCCATTTGGCCGAGGACTGGGTGCGGAACTTCGCCGTCTTGACCGCGGTATGGCCCAGCCCACGGCCGGACAGGTTGCCGCCAGTCGGCGGCTTTACCATCTTGCGGCGCGGTTCTTTATCTTCGGGTTGATCACTCATGCGGCGTCTATACTGGCTTTTCACCGGTTTGCGGAAACTATTTTAGCCCTATCACAGCCCCTTCACGCATTTATTTTTTGAAATCCCACCATCTATACCCTATGTCAGAGCCACACAGATCACACCCTAAGGAGACCTTATGTCCGCCGATCCCGAAAACACCCTCATCCTGACGCTGGATACCGGCCCCGTCACCATCAAGCTTCGTCCCGATCTGGCCCCGAACCATGTGGCCCGCATCAAGGAACTGGCGCGCGAAGGCTTTTATGACGGCATCGTCTTTCACCGCGTCATTCCGGGCTTTATGGCACAGGGCGGCGATCCGCAGGGTCAGGGCTTTGGCGGTTCCGGCAAGAAGATCAAGGCTGAGTTCAACGCAGAACCCCATGTGCGCGGCATCTGTTCGATGGCCCGCTCACAGAATCCCGATTCCGCCGACAGCCAGTTTTTTATCGTTTTTGATGATGCGACCTTCCTCGACAACCAGTACACGGTCTGGGGTCAGGTTACTGACGGCATGGAAAACGTCGACGCCCTGCCTAAGGGTGAACCACCACGTACCCCCGGCAAGATTGTCTCTATGAAGGTGGCAGCCGACGTTTAAGGGTATTTTAAAGCGTTTCAAGCATAGGTACTGATCTGATCTCCTGTCCTGTAAATCCTGGACATTGTAAGTCTACAGTAGAGTACCCTGTTATGCGTAAGCGTTCCCGAATAAGCATCACGGTTGATGCTGACAATCTCATCCTGATTATACGCCTGCACAATCTGCGCGATGATCAGGATGAGCCTGCGGATTTGATCGATATGTTAAAAACAGTCGAAAGTCCCTGGCTTTACCGCGCCATATTTGATTTCCGCCGCTATCAGGCCGATCTATCGCGCGATTATCTGGCTTTTCTGACGCAAAAGTGGATGGCGCTGAGTGACGGCCGCGATCAGGATCAGGCGATGGCCCTGATTGCCAATACACCCAAGCTGCGCATGAACCTCAAAGCCATGACGGATGTTATGCCTGACCGCCGGATTGCCGTATTTGAAACCTTTGACGAAGGTCTGGACTGGCTGAAAAGCGATTCATATGGCTGTGCCGTTGCGGCTTATGCACATATCAACCAAACCTTAAGGGCTTAGAGTTTAGGGTTTAAGTCTGACAATTAAGCCCTGTAATTCTGCTGCTTAACGGACCACCCATGACACGCTCACGCATTACACTGACGATTGACGAGTCCATCAAGACATTGATTATCCGCTATATTGGCACGCTTGATGGCGATGAGGTCAATGAATCCATGATTTCAAAGCTAGCAAATGTGCCTGATGCCTGGGTTTATGACAGTATTATCGACATGCGCCGTTATGAGGGCACCATCATGTCCTCTGAAATCGAAGAGCTGAGCCTGCGCTGGAACCTGTTGGCACAGGGACGCGATGCCGGCGGTTGTATTGCCATCATCAGTGATGATCCGCTGGTACGTGCCCGCCTGTCCACCACGCGTACCTTCTTCCCCCTGCGGACGCTTGAAGTCTTTGATCACTTCGAAGATGGCTGTGCGTGGATTAAGGCCAAACGCGGCTATGTTGATCGGGCCATGGCCATTTAAACATACCAATTTAAGCCGGTGCTGACTTGACCTCAGGGCCGTTTACGGCTTTGAAGCCTCATGCTTATTTCCGATTTCGATTTCCATCTGCCCGAAGACCGCATTGCGCTGCGCCCGGCCGAGCCGCGTGAGTCCGCAAAACTGTTGCGCGTGGCCGAAGATGGTGCCCTCACCGACAGCCATATCGGGGATATCGGCGATTATCTGCGCGCGGGTGATCTTCTGG
>JBAWDM010000358.1:0-4415 GCA_049590735.1 Asticcacaulis sp.
CGTAGTAATAGTCGATAACGCCGGTGACCAGGCCATCATCGTTCATCAACACATTGTCGGTAAAATAGTCGGCATGGATAGCGCCACTTGGTAAGGCATATTTTTGCTCTACCGCTTCGCTGCTTGAGGGCGTAGGCCACGCCTTCGCCAAAAACGCCAATTCCTGACGAAAATCAGCCAATATGTCCTTAGCCCGGGCCGATTTGGCCGCTCCCGCTTCACATTTCGCAATCAAATCAGGCCACGCCTGCGGCCCCATGGTATTTTCCCGAACTTGCGGGAAATCACCACCGACCAGATGCAGACGCGCCAGATATTCTCCCGCAGATGTCGCGTGGCGCACATCCGGATTGCGCGGCCAGCGACCGGGTAACCATTTAATCAGCGCACACGGCTTACCATTGATACGACCCAGACTTTGCCCGTCACGCTTAAGCGCAGGCCCCGGTGCCGGATAGCCCTTTTGGTCGAGATACAGCGTATAGTCCATAAACCACGGCAGACCGTCTTCTGGCGTGGCGGCTTCAAACAGCGTCAGCGCAAATAATCCGGTCGTGGTTTCAACCTTGAAATTGGTGTTGGACACCCCCTCTTCGATCCCCTCAAGATGGATCAGCTCGCCTATATCATAGGCGCTGAGATAGGCTCTGGCGTCTTCGAGGGAGACGGGGGTAAAAACAGCCATGAGCGCGAAATCCTGATCCTCAAAAATGGGCATCCCCGCTATAAGGGCGGGGTCATCAGGCGGCAATAGACATAAACTCAAGGCCGCCTTCAAGTCCTCAGTTGCTCTTACGGCGCAGAATGTCTAAATCGCTGCCTTAGAATCCATCGCTTGGGTAGGCGCGACTGATCTGTTAGCAAGCATCATCCCGAAAAAGGAACCTAGATCATGGCCCATACTGGTAAAACCGTTTCGTCCGTCATTGAACTTATCGGCAATACGCCGCTGATACGCCTTAAGGCTGCGTCTGAGGCGACCGGCTGCGAGATCTATGGCAAGGCGGAATTTCTCAATCCGGGTCAATCCATTAAGGATCGCGCCGCCCTGTGGATCATCCGCGCCGCCGAGGCCAATGGGACTTTGAAACCGGGCGGCACCATTGTTGAGGGCACGGCAGGTAATACCGGTATAGGTCTGGCCATGGTCGCCAATGCGCTGGGCTATAGGGCCAAGATCGTTATTCCGCGCACGCAGGCGCAGGAAAAGAAAGACGCTATCCGTCAATTTGGAGCTGAACTGATCGAGGTTGACGCCCTGCCCTATGCTAATCCGGGCAACTATGTGCGTTATTCCGGCACCTTGGCGCAGGAATTGCGCGAGGCAGGGCAAAGCGTCATCTGGGCCAATCAATTTGACAATACGGCCAACCGTCAGGCCCATATCGACGCCACAGGCCCTGAAATCTACGCGCAAACAAACGGCAAGATTGACGGCTTTATCTGCGCGGTCGGTTCGGGCGGCACGCTGGCCGGCATCAGCCTGTATCTGAAATCCATCAGTAAAGACATCCGTATTGGTCTGGCTGATCCGTACGGTGCTGCCCTCTATAGCTATTACACAACGGGTGAGCTGAAATCCGAAGGCAGCTCCATCACCGAAGGCATTGGTCAGGGGCGCATCACCGCCAATCTCGAAGGTATTGAGGTCGATCAGGCCTATCGCGTCGCCGATGAAGAATGGCTGCCGGTGCTGTACGACATGATCCAGAACGAAGGCCTGTGTCTGGGCACCTCGGCGGCGCTCAATATTGTCGGCGCCATGAAGATGGCCAGAGACTTAGGCCCCGGCAAAACCATCGTCACCGTCTTGTGCGACTATGGTAACCGCTATGCCTCTAAGATTTTCAATCCGACTTTCTTGCGTGAAAAAGGCCTGCCCGTTCCGCCCTGGATGGCGTCTGACGCGTGACCCCTTTAAATATCCATAGCGGCGAAGACCGGCGTGTCGGCCTGAGGCTTCGGCGCGCTGTCATTGCGCGCGGCCTCAGCCCGCAACCACTCCATGAAACGCACCTGCGCCGGACTGGGATCGCGGCTCTGCGGCCATACCAGATAATAGCCATACTCCAGCGGCTTATCTTTTTCGTCGAACAGAACCATCAAACGTCCCGCCTTCAGGTCAGCCTCAGCAATGGTGCGTTTGGCCAGGGCCACGCCACGTCCGGCCACCGCCGCTTCAATGACCATGGACGACTGGTTGAAACGCGGGCCCCGCGAGGCATCAACCCCCTCAACGCCGTGCGCCTTAAGCCACATGGCCCAGTCGGGGCAGGACGGATCGGTCTCAAAACCGACATCGTGCAGCAAAACATGGTGCGCCAGATCGGCAGGCTTTTTCATGGGCGCGGCCTCAAACAGGGCGGGCGAACAGACCGGCACCACCGATTCGGCCAGCAAATGCTCAACATGCAGATGGGTATAATGCCCGTTACCGTAGCGCACAGCCAGATCAATATCGGACACAGCAAAATCAACAGGGGCCATGTCGGCGCTGACCCACACATCAATATCTTCGTTAGCGGCGCTAAAGTCATAAAGACGCGGCATCAGCCATTTGGCGGCGAAGCTGGGGGCAGCCGACACCGTTACACGGCCCTTTTGGTTGCCCTGCTTCATAAGGCGGGTGGCTTCGAACATCTTCTCAAAGGCTTCTTTGAGAATCTGCGCCGAAGCCTTGCCGGCATCGGACAGCACCACACGGCGGCCATCGCGCACGAAAAGCTCAACGCCTACATGTTCTTCCAGCAAACGAATCTGCTGCGAGACAGCGCCGGGTGTTACAAACAGTTCCTCGGCGGCCTGTTTAAAACTTTCGTGGCGGGCGGCGGCCTCGAACACCCGAAGCGCCGACAATGGCGGCAGACGATCACGCGACATAATCACTTCCTGAGTGGGGCTTAACCTCAGTTATAACCCGCAACAAAACTTAACCGAACGCCACCCTATAGCGTTTTTCAGTTTATAAAAACTAAGCTAATCGACTTTTGGAGAAAAAAATGAGTCTCGAAGGTAACACAGCCGATCCTCTGCACCACATAGAGGCGCTGGAAGCCGGTCAAACCTGGACGACCGATGTTGTCGTTATCGGCGCGGGGCCTGTGGGCCTGTTCAGCGTCTTTGAGCTGGGCCTGCTCGATATCAAATGCCATCTGGTCGATATTCTCGACAAGGTGGGCGGTCAATGCGCCGAGCTGTATCCGGAAAAGCCCATCTATGACATTCCGGCATGGCCGATCATTTCCGGCGATGACCTGACCAAGCGCCTGCTTGAGCAGATCCATCCTTTTGGCGCCAAATATCATCTGGGCGAAATGGCTGTTGGCATCCGTAAGCTGGATGCAGAGGGCCTAGAAGGCATGTGGGAACTGACCACGGATCAGAACACTGTCATCCGCGCCAAATGCATTGTCATCGCCGCCGGCGGCGGATCGTTCCAGCCGAAAAAACCGCCCATCCCAGGCATTGACGGTTTTGAGAATATCGGGCCGGGTCTGGGTGTCCATTATGCCGTGCGCAAGATGGAGGCTTTCCGCGACAAGACGATTGTGATTTCCGGCGGCGGCGATTCCGCTCTGGATTGGGTGTTAAACCTGCAACCCATCGCAAAACGCGTGACGCTTATCCACCGCCGCGACGACTTCCGCGCCGCCCCGCATTCCGTGGCCAAGATGCGTGAACTGGTCGCTGAGGGCAAGATGGATCTGGTCATCGCTCAGGCGACCGCGCTTAAGGGCGAAACCAGCACCTATCTTGAGGCCGTCCACATCGAAGACAGCGATGGCGTCTCCTCAGAATTACCGTGTGATGCCTTCCTGCCCTTCTTTGGTTTGACCATGAAGCTGGGGCCGGTGGCGGAATTTGGCCTGAACCTGCATGAGAATCTCATTCCGGTGGATACCGAAAAATTTGAGACCTCAACACCGGGCGTGTTCGCCATTGGCGACATCAACCACTATCCGGGCAAGCTGAAACTGATCCTCAGCGGTTTCCACGAAGCGGCTTTGATGGCGCAAAAGGCGCACCATTACGTCCACCCCGACCGTAAGCTGCGCTTCCAGTACACGACCTCTTCCAGCGACCTGCAAAAAAAGCTGGGCGTGAAATAAGCAGGGTGTGGGGCCTGAAGGCCCAGGATTGTCTTAGATGAATAAAAAGCCTCGCCCATATTTTGGGTGAGGCTTTTCTAAATCGAGGAACCTCCCGGAGCCGTAAATCTGCATTCCCCGCGCCTACATATTTAAGTTGTGCTTAGTGTCTCTGACCATTTATAAGCATAACCATATTCATGGGGAGGCTTAAAATGCAGGGCACTATTTTAACATTTCAATCAGAAACAAACTCTGGCTTTATCAGTGGTCATGACGGTAACCGGTATAGCTATACGCGCTTGAATTGGACAAATTCTAATATTC
>JBAWDM010000359.1:0-2121 GCA_049590735.1 Asticcacaulis sp.
TGGCAGCATCGACCATCTCCTTATAGGGGATGTCCGTATTGCTGACCCAGCCGACATTATAGTTTTCGCCATCATAGGCACGGCCGGTTACGGGATCATCAATATATTGGAACCAGTGTGCGCCAACCATGACGGGGTTGGAGACGACAGTTTCCATATATTGTTCATACATACGGGCGCGATCGGCCTGATTAACGGCCTGTACCAGACCCGGATGATAGAGGCCGGTATCTGAGGTGGTGCCGATGTGGAATTCGCCGATAAGGGTTGGACGATCCAGTTTCTTCAGGAAGTCCCATGTGTCGGGGTGTATACCTTCGCGGTAATTATTATAGCTCATGACGTCAGTATATTTGACCGCCGCACGAATGGCTTCTTCGGGCATACCCCATTCCGCCATGCGCACGCCCATATACATGTGGTTGGGCATGAGTTTTTTAAGTTCACCCTGAACCACGCGGAAATAGGTGTCGGCATAGTCAAAGAAGAGATCAGACAAATCAGCCTTAGCGGCTGGATTAATGTCAGCCAGCTTGGCGCCGGCATCGAACTGATCCCAGCCGGTAAATTGCGTTTTCCATGCCGCATTTAGCGCGTCGATCGTCGTGTATTTTGTGCGCAGCATTTGGCTGAAATGTGCTTTGGCCGGACTGTCGGCGGCTGATTTTGACAAGCCATCTAAAACAATGCCGTAATGGTGACGGTCAGTATCAACATTACCCCAGCTCTTTTCATTATCGACGAAAACACCGATGCACCAAGGCGAGTCCTTAACTTCACGGGCGATCTGTTCAACCGTTAAGCGGGCACGGCGGACAAATTCTGGATCATAAGGATCAGGCATGGGCGACCAGTAATCGAAACCCGATGATAAGGTCTTATAATCACCAATGATCCAGCCATTGGCAAAATAAGGAATCTTTTGATTGTCATAAAAGCTTGGGTCGATCCAATTGCCGAAGGAGGTAAAGCCCCAATCGCGCATACGATCAATTGTCACCTTACGCCACGTGTCCATATAGGATTGCGGTGTGGTTTCACCGTAACGACGCTCAAGATTGGCCTTATAAAAACTAAAGACTTCGCCATGTTCTAAGACGCCCTGATGGAAGGTGCGACGATAGCCGTAATTCTCACCCAAGGGATCATCATAGGCAGGCAGCCATTTGAACATTTCACGCCTCATAGGGGAGGCGAGGAATCGCGTGCTGACCGATTCCTTTGGTACCGGTATGATGTCGCGCGAATCTTCTGGGGTCAGTTCTTCGGGGTCGATGACCCGTACCGATGGGTCGGTAAAGTCATAACCGGTAACGGTTTCCAAATTGGCCATGCGCACATTGGCGATGGCATTTGAGAAGAATAGATAACCGTCAGGATCGACCATCCACCACTTGCCATCTACCTTTTCTGTACGGAAAAAGCCGGTGCCTTTAAGGTGTGGGCCTTTTGACCAACCGCCAAAACGCGAGCGATCAGCAGGGCCAGCCGAAGCGTCCAATTGCGCACGTTCGGCATCGGCGACGGCGCGTAACTCGCCTTCAGAATGGATTTTGATCGGGTATTCGGCTTTTTCGGTTTGACCAAATTTATCGACGATACCTGTCAGGTAGAAAGGATCAACCAAGGGGTTGCTGCGCAGGCGAATATTGTCGATCACGACAGACTTGGTTTCAAACTGCGAGTCAACGCGGAAAGTGATCTCGGTGATATTGGCCAAGTCCATAGTCTTGTTGCCGCCACGCCACGCCAGCTTGATGTCATTGGATTGCCAGGCAGGCGGTGATTCCCGCATACCAGTTTCGATCTTGCCAATATAACCATTGAGCAAGGCATAGAGGGTTGTCACCTGACCACTGGCGACGGCCGCACTTCGGATTTGTGACAGTCCGTTTTTATCTTTTAGGACAAGATAGATTTGGATTGAGTGTACGCTTTGGTTTTTAATGTCAAAAGCGATATTGACATCACCCTTGCCGGACCAATCCCAAACGGTCGGCGCCTTAAGCGTAACTAGATCTTCGGCGCGTGGCTCAAAGACAATGCGCATGGCTTTTTTGCCGTTGGTAACGCCGTCGCCCGTAACGCTAGACACCTGTGTATTCGTGGTAGTCAGTGTGC
>JBAWDM010000360.1:0-21881 GCA_049590735.1 Asticcacaulis sp.
ATGAAAACAGGGCAGCGAAAAACAAAAACCGCGTCCAGTTATCCGATTTAAAGCGCACATAGAGCGCGGCGAACGTGCCCCAGAACAGGCCTATGCCCGCCGGCAGCAAGGTGGCGGCAAAAGGCGCCATCCAGCCATAGGTCTGCGCATCGACCAGAAAGGCCTCCGCTACCCAAAAGCAGGAAATGAAGAAGTAACAAAAGCCGGCCAGCCAGCCCATGAAGGCGGCCGTGCGTAACGGTTTGGGGCCGAGATCACGATCGAGTGCAAACAGCAACAGGCCATAGCCCAGCAAGCCCGGCATGAAGCCAAAGGGCGGCTGAGCCAATGCCGTCAGAGCCCCCGATAAAGCCGCCATAACGCGCGGCCGCGCCGACAGGCCAATGATTAAATCGCGCATCTGGCCCGTAATCCGGACAAGGTGCGGGTTGTCCCGAAGCGCCGGATTAATCATCGGCGGCGCTTACATCATCCGGTTCCGGAGCGCGGCGGTGCAGGCGCAGGCGTTTTATGCGGCGGGCATCGGCGTCCAGCACCTCAATGTCAAACCCCGAAGCCGGATAGGGCACGACCTCGCCCCGTTGCGGCACACGCCCCGCCAGCATAATGACAAGGCCCGCCAGCGTGTCGATTTCTTCTTCGGTATCCTCAGGGAAGAGCGACAGGCCCAGTTTTTCCTCAAGCGTCACCAGTTCTATGCGGCCGTCAATCTCATACTGGCCATTGGGCAGTTCGCGGATTTCTTCTTCGCTGGCTTCGTCGTATTCATCGTCAATATTACCGACCACGGCTTCGATCAGGTCTTCGAGGGTGACCAGACCGTCCGTACCACCAAATTCATCAATCACCAGAGCCATGTGGATGCGTTGCGCCTGCATGCGCAGCATCAGATCCGCCGCCGTCATTGAGGTCGGCACATATAAAAGCTCACGGCGCAGGCGATGCAGCACGGGTTCTGCCCAGTTGGGTGCAGAACGGCCCGCTTCGGGCGACAGAAGTTTCAATATATCCTTGATGTGCACCACGCCGACCGGATCATCGAGGCCATCGCGATAGATGGGCAGGCGGGAATGCTCGCTTTCGACGCAACTGCGCACCACATCGGCCAGAGTGGATGACAGCTCTATGGCAATAATGTCGACCCGCGGCGTCATGACATCGGCAACACTTAAGCGTTGAAAAGCCCGCGCATGATCAATCAGGCTGGTGGCGGCGGGGCTATCTTCGTGGTCATTATCATCATGACCGTTCCTTTCCTTTGGTTTCGGTTTAAAGCCGAAGCGGGAAAGTAAAGACTTACGAGAAGAATCTTCTGTCTCAGCCATGGTCGTGTTCGGGTCCATAAGGATCGGCAACATATAGTCTTTTGAGAATGAGACGTTCGAGATTTTCCATCTCATTCGCCTCACTGTCGGAAATGTGATCATAGCCTAATAAATGCAAAGTGCCATGCACACACAGATGCAGAACATGGTTTTTCAGCGTTTTTTTCTGCGCCTCAGCCTCAGCCACACAGGTTTCCAGCCCCAGAGCGATATCGCCCAGATGCGCCATGCCCGGCATAGAGGGGGCCGGAAAGCTCAGCACATTGGTCGGGCCGTCCTTACCGCGATATTGTTTGTTGAGGCTTTTCATCTCTGTGTCGTCGCATAAAAGAACGACGACATCGGCCTGACCTTTAGCGCCCACCTCATGAACGGCGGCCGTCACGCCCATTTCGACCACGGCGCGCACATCCGGCAGGGCGGTAAGCCAGCCCTCGGCCTCTATTTCAATGTCAATCAGAACGTCCATGAACAGGTACTCATTGTCCGCTTTTGGATTCATTGTCATAGGCCCTGACGATGCGCGCCACCAGTTCGTGACGCACAATGTCTTCGGCCTTTAGCTCAGCCATGCCGACACCGTCGACATTGGCCAGCAAACGCGTGGCGTGGACAAGGCCTGAATCGCTGCGGTTGGGCAGGTCGATTTGCGACGGATCGCCCGTCACCACCATCTTGGAGCCTTCGCCCAGACGGGTCAGGATCATCTTCATTTGCATGCGTGTGGTGTTTTGCGCCTCGTCAATAATGACAAAGGCATAGGACAGGGTACGGCCGCGCATATAGGCCAGAGGCGCGACCTCAATTTCCTTGGACTCGCGTTTTTTGGCCAAGACCTGCGCGCCCAGAATATCATCCAAAGCCCCCCAGATAGGTGTCAGATAGGGGTCGATCTTTTCATTGAGATCGCCGGGCAGAAAACCCAATCGCTCACCGGCCTCTACGGCGGGGCGGGTGATGATCAACTTATCGACCGCACCTTTGAGCAGAAGCGATACGCCGTGCGCCACCGCCAGAAAGGTCTTGCCGGAACCGGCAGGGCCCGTGGCGAACACCAGATCGTGGCGGGCCAGTTGCTGAATATAGGCCGCCTGCCCCGCCGTCTTGGCGATAATGGCCCCGCGACGGCCCATGACAATGGCCTGACGTTGATCAAAAGCCGCAGAGGCTGGTTGGGATGTCCGGGCATCCGGTGAATCGATCAGGCGGCGGACATCGTCCTCCGTCAGGGTGACGCCCTGATCATACAGGTCGGCCATGGCCAGTATCACCGCCTTGGCCTTTTGGCGAGCGCGGGCGTCCCCCTTGAGGATCAGGCCGCCGCCGGGCATGTCCACCAGCACCTTAAAGGCACCTTCGATCATGGCCAGATAGCGCTCAGACGGGCCAACCACAGCCAGCACACACGGGTCGATGAGGCTGATGAAATCCTCTTTGGCAGCGGCCATCAGGCGTTTTCTTTCACAAGCTCACCACGCAAGCTGTTGTTACTATTGGCGATAATGCGAACCTTTCGGATCTGGCCGATCAGATCGTGGGCGTCTTCGACAAACACGGATTGCAGATAGGGCGAGCGCCCAATGGCCTGACCCGGCAGGCGACCGGGCTTATCAAACAAAACATCCAGGGTCTGACCGATCAGATTGGCCTTAAAGGCCTGCTGCTGTTCGACCAAAAGGGCCTGAAGGGTTTGCAGGCGCGCATCGGCGACATCGGCCGGCACCTGAGTCATGCCGGCGGCCGGTGTGCCGGGACGTGGCGAATACTTAAAGCTGAACGCCGAAGCATAACCGACACGGCGGATCAGATCGAGTGTGTCTTCGAAATCCTGATCGGTTTCACCGGGAAAGCCGACAATGAAATCACCCGAAAGCGCCAGATCAGGCCGCACAGCCCGGATGCGGTCAATCAGATCGAAATAGGCCTGACGCCCATGTTTGCGATTCATCGAACGCAGGATCTTATCCGAGCCCGACTGTACCGGCAGGTGCAGATAGGGCATGACGGCGGGCAGGTCGGCATGGGCCGCAATCAGGTCTTCGCCCATATCATTGGGGTGACTGGTGGTATAGCGCAGGCGATCAAGGCCCTTAATGTCGGCCAATTGATACATGAGCTTAGCCAGGGTCGAAGGCGTCCCATCAGCATCCAAGCCATTATAGGCATTGACATTTTGCCCCAGAAGCGTGATTTCGCGCACGCCTTTGTCTGCCAGAGCGCGCGCCTCAGCCAGAATGGAGGCCACGGGCCGCGACCATTCGGCGCCACGCGTATAGGGCACCACACAAAAGGTACAGAACTTGTCACAGCCTTCTTGCACAGTCAGAAAGGCGGTGGGGCCGGACACCTGACGCTCACTGGGCAGGCTGTCGAACTTATCTTCGGGGGCAAAATCCGCCGACAGGCGTTCGCCACGGGCGCGTGAGGTGCGGGCAATCAGTTCGGGCAATTGGTGATAGGCCTGCGGGCCCACGACCAGATCGACGGCGGGCGCACGGATCATGATCTCCTGCCCTTCGGCCTGAGCGACACAACCGGCCACGGCAATGGTCATGCGACCTTCGCCGCGCAATTCTTTTTCTTCGCGCAGTTCCCGAAGGCGGCCAATTTCAGAATAGACTTTTTCGGCGGCTTTTTCGCGGATATGGCAGGTGTTCAGCAAGACCAGATCAGCGCCCGCGGCTTCGTCGGAGACCTCATAGCCCAGCGGACGCAGGATATCGGCCATGCGCTCACTGTCATAGACATTCATCTGACAGCCATAGGTTTTGATATGGAGCTTTTTCACTAGGGTTTTAGGAGAGACGTGATCATTCATCGGGGGGTTATGGTCTTTGGTGCGTCATTTTTCAAGTGAACTTATCAACAGGACGCCAATTTCCCCATATCGCTTACGATCCCGTCTCAGCTATTTGGCTCCTCAAGGGGCACGCCGTACAGTTCCAGCTTATGGCCCACCAGCTTGTAGCCCAGCTTTTCGGCCAGCGCCTCTTTCATCTTTTCGATTTCTTCGTCGAAAAATTCCAGCACCTCACCCGTCTTGATATTGATCAGGTGGTCATGGTGATCATCGCCCGCCTGTTCGTAGCGTGAGCGGCCATCGCCGAAATCATGGCGTTCCACCACCCCCGCCTCTTCAAACAGGCGCACCGTACGATAAACCGTCGCCAGCGAGATATGCGGATCCACCGCTGCGGCGCGACGATACAGCTCTTCGACATCCGGATGGTCTTCGGCCGACGACAGGACACGCGCCACGACCCGGCGCTGGTCGGTCATACGCATGCCTTTTTCAATACATTGTTGTTCGATGCGATCCATGCCCTGGCTCCTGTTGCGCCTTAAATGTATGGCGTTGCGGGTCTAAGTGCAAGCCTAAGAATATGGGCGTCCACAGGGGGGGCGTGTCTGCTGGTATAATAGGCTTTGCGCAGGCCGGCCTTTTGGAAGCCGCACGCCTCATAGAGCCTGAGGGCGGCGGTATTATCGACTGCCACTTCCAGAAACAAAGCCTCTGAGCCTTCAAGGCGCAGGGTGTAAATGACCTGTTCGAGCAAGCGGCGCGCTAAGCCCTGTTTTTGAAAATCGGGATCGGTGGCGATGGTCAGAATTTCGCCTTCACCGGCCACGAGGCTCATCACCACAAAACTGACTATGTTGCCGTTTTTATCGAACACATAGGTGCGGTGGTGCGGCTTAATCAGCAAATCGGCGAAAAATCCGCTGCTCCAGCCCTCATCAAAGCAGCGCGCATGGATCAGTTCCAGTTGCTTTGACGGGGTGTCGAGCTGGCGGAGGGTGGTCATGGGGCGGCATTCAGGGTGATAATGCCGCGTGTCGAGGCGATGGCATCGGCTTCGCGCATATAGAGCGGCGTCATATCGTCATGGCCGCCTTTTTCCGCTAGCGTATAAATGGCCGCAAGCGAGGGCCATGTCTGGGGCAATATACGCGCCTGTGGCCAGAACGGCGACAGACTATCTGCGGTGGGGCCGGTCAGGAACGCAAGCGGCGTGACCTGAGCAAAGGCCGTCAGCGCATCCGGCTCAGCCATGTCAAAGGTACGGGCGGCACCATCGGGAAAGGCCTGCACATAGATCTGGCCGCGGCCGCCTTGGATAGCGGCAAGTCGCGACTGCGCCAACACGTCTTCGTGGTGTCCCAACGCCTCTAAGGTGCCGATACCTTTGAGTGGGACATTTGCACCCACAGCCAGACCCTTGGCAAAGGACAGGCCCACACGTACGCCGGTAAATGAGCCCGGCCCAAGAGTCACAGCCATCAAGCCTAAATTTTGGGGTTTAAGGCCTGTGGCGGCAAAGGCTTCGGCGGCCATGACCGGCAGGCGTTCCTGCTGGCCGCGTGTCATAGGCTCAGAGATTTGAAACAGACAGGCATCCGCGTCAAACAGGCCAAGGCTGCAAGCGTTTAAAGAGGTGTCAATGACCAGACAGGCCGCCAAGTCAGAGCACCGCCTCAATGGATTTGACCTCAGGGACATAATGTTTCATCAGGGATTCGACGCCCTGTTTCAAGGTGGCCGACGAAGACGGGCAACCCGAACAGGCCCCGCGCATATGCAGATACAGCGTGCCGGAATTCATATCAAAATCAGCAAATTCAATATCGCCGCCATCCTGCGCCACAGCCGGACGCACACGCGTATCGAGCAGGTCTTTGATCTCAGCAATGATCTGGCCCATCTCGCCTTCATAGACGATCTCATCGGCTTTTGCCGCCTCTTCGCGCAATATGGGTACGCCCGACGCATAGAAGTCCATAATGGCAGACAGGATCGGCGCTTTGAGTTGGGCCCAGATGCGATCCGACTCCGGCGAACGGCGCACGGTCAGGAAATCACTGCCGAAAAACAAACCCTCTACGCCCTCAATAGCATAAAGCGCTTCGGCCAGAGGCGAGGCTTTGGCGTCATCTGTATTGCGAAATTCCCGGCTGCCCGTGGCCAGCACGGTCTGGCCCGGCAGGAATTTGATAACATCTGGATTGGGTGTCGATTCCGTCTGGATAAACATGGCAACTCGCCTTTTGTAACTGCTCCGCCGTAAATGGGCCTAAAGCCAGCGCAAAACAAGGGCCTTATTGCCCCACCACCCGTCTTAGAGCTTAGCTGCCCATTCACGCAAAAGCGCATTGACGATGGTCAGCTTGGCAAAGCTCCAGCCGCCGCCCGATCCTGAAAAGCCGCTCATATCGGCCATCATGGCCTTGAGCGACTGAATCATGGCCTTGTTTTCCGCTTCCCAGGTTTCAATAATAGCCTGCGGGCCATGTGAGGCCGACAGGCGGATCAGCATGGCTTTGACGACGGCTTTTTGTTCGGACAATATATCTTCGATCAGGCGACGCGTGGCCATGCGATCCCACGGATCGGCTGAGGACAAATGACCGGCTCCGGCCTGCAACTCATCGAAGCCAAACCGTTCGCCCGTCAGATAATACAGCTCGGCTACGGTTTTGAGCGGGGCTTTCTGACCGGCGGCCAGATCCATAATGTCGACCCCGTGGTGATGCGCGCTTAAACGTGTGATGCGGGCCGACAAATCTGCCGGACAGCCCAGCGCCTCAAGCTCAGAGCGGCGACCCGCTAAGCGGTCGCGCGTACCGGCGCTCAGAAGGTTTTCGTCCTGCGACAACAGATCGGTCATGCCCTTGCTGTAGGGTTTCAGCATAGTGGTCAGGTCAAGGCCCTTTTTGGCAAACCGTCTGGCCATCCAATAGCTTTGGTGGCGCAGAAAGACCGACAAATCCTGATACAGCGCAATTTGCGCCGCCGCCGGAATGATATTATCGAGCGCATTGACCTCTGACCACAAGGCGCTGGTGCCAAACAGACGCCGCGTGGCCTCAAAAGCCAGAACCATGCCGGCTGTATCGACATCGGCGCTTTTGGTCAGGCGGCTGGCAAAGCTGGCCCCTGCCATATTGACGATTTCATTGCCCAGAACCGTGGCAATGATTTCACGATGCAGGCGGTGTTTCAAAATGGTCTTTTGGCGATCATGCAGGGCCTTGGGGAAATAATCGACCAGAACCGGCACAAAGGCCTCATCGTCCGGCGCATGACCCGCGACAATATCATCAAACAGGACAATTTTCGCATAGGCGGTAATCACGGCCAGTTCGGGACGGTAAAGCCCTTGCTGGTTCGTTTTTCGCGCCTCAAGATCGGCATTGGACGGCAGGCCTTCGACCTGACGGTTAAGCCGCCCGCGTGCCTCAAGGGCCGACATAAAGGCCTGCTGGTGGGCATTATCCGCCCCCGAAGTCGCTTCCTGAAGCGACAGGGCCAGGGTCTGATCATAATTATGCCGCAGCACGTGTTCGGCGACATCATCTGTCATGCTGGACAAAAGCGCGGGGCGATCCTTGGCCTTCAGCTTGCCATTGGCGATCAGCGCGCCCAGCAGGATTTTAATGTTAACCTCATGGTCGGAACAATCGACACCGGCACTGTTGTCAATGGCGTCCGTATTCAGACGCGCACCGGCCTCAGCGCAGGCAATGCGGCCGGCCTGCGTGATGCCGAGATTGGCGCCTTCGCCGATCACCTGCGCGCGCACCTGATCGCCATTGATGCGAAGGCCGTCATTGGCCTTGTCGCCGACATCCAGATGGGATTGATCCGCAGCCTTGATATAGGTGCCGATGCCGCCAAAATATAACAGCTCGACGCGGGCCTTGAGGATCGCCTGCATCAGCGCATGGGGCGGTACTTCGTCGGCCTCAATATCCAGCAGAGCCTTCATTTCGCGTGATATGGGTATGGATTTAAGGCCGCGCGAAAAGACACCGCCGCCTTTGGAAATCAATGATTTGTCATAATCCTGCCAACTGGAACGCGGCAGGTCAAACAGGCGGGCGCGTTCCTTGAAAGACTTTGCCGGATCGGGGTCAGGGTCAATAAAGATGTCGCGGTGATCAAAGGCCGCCACCAGCTTTGTGACCTTTGACAACAGCATGCCATTGCCGAACACATCGCCGGACATATCGCCGACCCCCGCCACGGTAAAGGCTTCCGTTTGGATATCCTTGCCGATTTCGCGGAAATGGCGTTTCACCGCCTCCCATGCGCCTTTTGCCGTAATGCCCATCGCCTTATGGTCATAGCCGACCGAGCCGCCGGACGCGAAGGCATCGCCCAGCCAGAAGCCATAATCATCCGACACACTGTTGGCGATGTCCGAAAAGCTGGCCGTACCCTTGTCGGCGGCGACGACCAGATACGGATCAGGGCCGTCCCAGGCCACGACCTGTTCGGGCGCAACCGGCTCACCGTTTGCATCAATATTATCGGTCAGGTCCAGAAGGCCGCAAAGAAATGTCTTATAGGCCGTGATGGCCGCCGCCCGTATCTGATCGGGCGTGCCGCCTGCGGGAAGCTGTTTCGGATAGAAGCCGCCCTTAGAGCCCACCGGCACAATGACGGCATTCTTGACCTGCTGGGCCTTGACCAGCCCCAGAACCTCGGTGCGGAAATCTTCCTTGCGGTCCGACCAGCGTAAGCCGCCACGCGCCACCGGGCCAAAGCGCAAATGCACGCCTTCGACCAGAGGCGACCAGACAAAGATTTCGCGATAGGGCTTGGGTTCCGGCAGGTCGGTCAGTTCGCCACTGGCCAGCTTGAAGCTGATATAGGGCTTTTGATCGCCGTCTTTAGTTGTCTGAAAATAGTTGGTGCGCAACATGGCGCCGATCATCGCCGCCAAACGGCGCAGGGTGCGGTCATGATCTAAGCTGGGCACATCCTGCAACAGGTCATTGATTTTGGCTTTGGCGGCCTCAACCTTTTTTTCGCGGGATTTGGGCGCGCCACCCTTGAGATTGAAACGCAGATAAAACAGATCGAGCAGGGCCTGAACCACCTTGGGGTTTTCGCGCAGGGCGGCGTGCTGGTTTGACGGGCTGGGGTCAAGGCCGGTTTGCACGCGATAGCGACAGCAGGCGCGCAGCAAGGCGACATCGCGCCACGCAAAACCGCTCATGGCCAGAGCATTAAAGCCGTCATCCTCGGTCTTGCCCTCGTACAGAGCGCGCAAGGTCTGTTCGAACGCAGTCCTGAAGGTAGCAAACTCAGCCGTGTGATGCGCCGGCAGGTTCAGGATAAATTCGTGCACCCAGAAGGCACCTATGGTCTCGGAGGTGACCTTATTGCCATATTCTTCCATCACCTTCACGCCCATATGGGTCAGAACCGGCAGGATATCCGACAGGGGGATGGAAATGTTTTCGCGGGTATAAAGCTTGAAGCAAAAGGTGTTTTTATCGTCTTCGGGGCGTTGATAGGCCCTCAGGTTTATCGGCGCGGCCTCGCTGAGATTAGCCAGATAGCTGGTGTCGATGACGGTGTCGGCGGCGTTATAACGATCACGGTAACCGGCCGTAAAGCCATGCGCCCACGCCATCCAGTCCAGATCTTCGTGCGGTTCGGTCAGGGTTGAGACTATATTCGTATCTTCGACCAGTGCGCCCACCTTTTGCGCCCAGGTGCGGGTGATGTTCTCGATCTCGGCCTCAATGTCGGTGACATCCGGATCAAGATGGTCACCCGGCGTGACGCCGATAATATAGTGGATCGACGACAACAGAGATTCGGTAATATAGGCGTAGGCCGCGCTGACCCGGCCCTTATAGGCCTTGGCCAATATGACACCGGCCTGTTTCTGCATCTGGCTTTGATAGATTTCACGCGGAATATACAGCATAACGCTGATGAAACGGTCAAAGGGGTCGTTGCGGGTAAACAGCTTGACCCGGGGCCTGTCCGACAGGTGCAATATGCCGCGCGCAATATGCAAAAGCTCGGTTTCCGTCATCTGAAACAGTTCGTCACGCGGATACGATTCAACGATGTTTTTCAGGCGTTTTTCATTATAGCCGCCCTGAAGGCCCTGCGCCTTGGCTTCATTCAGGACATGTTCGGCCTTTTTGCGCACCAAAGGCACCTCAAAGGCGGGGCGGTCATAGGCCTCAGAGGTAAACAGGCCGACAAAGCGAATTTCGCCGGAAGGCTTGCCGTCAGCGGCGTAACGCTTGATGCCGATATAATCCATATAGACGCGGCGATGGACCCTTGATTTCAGATTGGCCTTGGCCACGGTGACCGGCTCAGAGTGGGCCAGTTGATTGAGCAGGGCCTCGCTTAAGACGGCCGGTTCTGACGTGCGGCGCAAGACCAGACGATCGGTATCGCGTAAAACGCCAAAGCCTTCCTGAAGCTCGCTTAGGGGGTGTTCGCGGGCATAGCCGCCATCTTTGGAACGCGGGTAATTATAGCCGCGCGCGCCTAAGAAAACAAAATGATCGGCATTGATCCAGCGCAAAAAAGCCAGATTTTCTTCGATCACCGCATCTTCGATCTTAAAGCTTTTGTCGGCATGTAACGCTTCGAGCGCCGTAATTTCCTTGGCCAGCAGGGCCTGCATGCGCGGAAAATCGCGCACGGCCAGTTTCAGATCGTTCAGGCTGGCCTCTATGCCGTTCAGTATCTGTTTGTGTTTGTCCGCGCTTTGGCGATCGATCAAAACCAGCATCATGGATTCAGATTGCAGCTCACCCGATGCAGACCGATGCCCGGCCAAATCACGTGCTGTTTTAATGATCGGATGGAACATGGAGCGAATCAGAACCCCCTGCTCGATCAGCTCGCCCATAACGGTTTCGACAATAAAGGGCGCATCGTTCTGAATGATTTCCACAAGGTCGATGCCAATGGCCTTGCCGTCCGCATCCTTAAGCGCCCGAATGCGCATAAGAGATTTGGCGCCAGTGCGGGTTTGCCCAAAATTCCAGAACTCAGCTATGGTCAGATTAAACGCTTCAGCCGTCAGGCCCGCCAGTTCGCTGGGGTCATAATCTTCGACAATCTGGTCTAAAAAAGCCCGTTGCGCCGTATTCAGGTCTTTGAGGGTCCTGGCGTCACAATGGGCCGTAAAGGCTTTTTTCAAATGCTCGGCTGTGGCCATTGCGTGGGGGTTTGCGGGTTTGTTCGCCATCATATCTTCCCTGTCTTATGCCACATACAGCCCACCGGTTTTGCAGGCCTGGTCTGGTCTTGTAGCCCTTATATAAGGCGTTTTTTTAACTATGCCCCGCAAAGTTTAATAATTAAAAGTCATGTCGAGAGTTAGGCAATATGACAAAAAAGCCGCCAATCCGGTAAGGAACTGACGGCTCAGACGCAAAGGTCGCCTTATGGGGGAAGGCGGCCCTGTCTTGTCTAATTGCTATGCACATCCTGTCCGCTACAGGCAGTCATGCATATATTATATTCAAACTTCCCGTCTTAGGCCGAGCGGGGCAAGGCTCAAATTCGGACGGGCTGGCCGCGCGCAACATGCATCTGGCCAGCGTCAAAACAGTATCACCAATACCACCCCTGTCCAGCCAGCCCCTTATCACAGATGTGTGCGCAGCCTGTGATGGAAAGCGTGAGGGCGCGTGCGTATTACCTGTCTTCTGTTGCGGCCATTCAATCTTAATTTAGCTTTTTCGGCGATAATAATGCCGATGATTCAACCTGTTCTCGCCCTGATTGCCTGGTCGATGGTGATGCTTGTCTGGCTCTATGTCCGCAGGCTGCCCGCGCTTGTGCGTTATGCCCTGTCGGAAGCGCAGCTTCAGAGTGGCGAGGCTGTGCGACGATTGCCGCCGCAGAGCCAATGGGCTGCGGACAATTATAACCACCTCATGCAGCAGCCCACCCTGTTTTACGCCCTGTGTCTGGGCATATTTATAAGCGGGTTGTCCGATGCGGATATGGAATATCTGGCCTGGTTATATGTGGCGCTGCGGGTTATTCACTCCCTTGTTCAGGCGACCGTGAACATCGTTATCATCCGCTTTTGCCTGTTTCTGGCTGGATCACTCGTTTTGGGGCTGTTGTGTTTTAAAGCCCTTACGCTGGTGTTCGGGTTCTAAGCCCTTCTATTCACCGTCATAGGGCACAATGCGCCAAAGCCTCAGATTATGCTTTATGCGGCCCGCCTCAGTGCCCGCGCGCGCGCCGTGACCGACATAGAGATCGGCGCGAATCTTACCTTTGATAGCGCCACCTGTATCCAGACCTGACACCAGACGCTGGTAGTGCGGGAAGGCGTCTTTGAGTGTGCCCGCATCGGCATCCAGCCAGAACAGATCACCCAGATCATTCTGGCTGGGGTCGATGGCAATGCTGGAGCCCGGTGGCAAGGGCAGGCCAGCCGCGCCGATCGGTTCGGTCTGATCCGGCTGGATGGTGAAAAAGCCATAGCGCGGATTGGTGTTCATAATCTCAGTGGCTTCCGGCCCGCGATGTGCCGCCAGCCAGGCATGGATATTATCACCGGAGGTCTGGGTCTTGTCCAATATGCCGCGTTCGCTCAGGATGCGGGCAATGCCGACAAACGGCCAGCCATTATCGGCGGCATAGGCGGCATAGACACGGCTGCCATCAGGCAGATCAAGAAAACCAGAGCCCTGAAGCTGCATGTAAAAATAGTCTTCGGGCCGCATATAGTAGTGGCTGTCGACCGGCATTTGCTCAATTTGCGCCCGTGTATAGTAGGGCACATACAGACCCGCCACGCGACGGGCGGCCACCTTGGCGGCGGTCGAGGGCGGGCTGAGCTGCGACCCTGCCACGATGATCAGATCGTCTGGCTTTGGGCGGACTGGTTGTGAAAATTCGGCGTCCGGTTCGTGGCGCGCCTCATAATCCGGCACATAATAACCGGTCATCAGCCCCTGACCTTCGATCGGCTCAACCTGAAGATGGCTGTTTAAAAAGGCCTTGATCTGTTGCGGGGATTCAAAATCCTGTTTACCCATCGCCGCGCAGACCTGTGCGTACTGACGGCCGTTCTTGTACTGACAGGTGGCGCGCAGGGCTTCAATGGCAATAAAGGGATCGGTTTTTTCCCAGCCGGGCAGGGTAGTCAAGCGGCGGTTTTCCGGCACGGGACTCGGCAAATAGACTTCGGGCGCATTCGTGTGCGCGTCGGCATCTCCTGCCACCGCGGCGGAAGGCGTGTTGGGCACGGTCACGACCGGCGAGGACACCGGGGTTTGCGCACAGCCGGCAAGCAGCAGCGTCAGTGAAACGCACACACAGGCGAATAACCTCACGCCTTGGCCGCCTCTACTCTCGTTAACAGCCAGGGGTTATTGGGGCTTGTGACCCCTTTTTGGAACGTCCAGTATTCGGCTGTGCGCTTATAGGTACGCGCCGGTGGCAAAATGGCCGGTTCCTTGCTGGATTTCGTCGCCAGCTTGGGTGTTTTGGCCTTTGTGGCTGTCTTCTTTTTCGGGGCCTCAGCCTCGGGTTCCGCTTCTGCGACAACGGGCGGCGCGTCCTTGGCCTCATAGACCAGCTCTGAGAGGAAGCGGACGCGAATTTGCGCCACATCGCCCTTTAGTTCGATCAGGTCAAAATCCGCCTTGGGGGAATCGACAAAGCTAAGCGTGCTTTCCGGTAAGGGCGGGCGCTGTTCGACGGCCTGATTAAAACTGCTCAGGACATTCTGGGCCAGCTTGTCCTTAACGGGATCAAGCTCGCCCTTATGGAAGGCGATCACGATCTGTTCATAGGTTTCGCGCGCCTTTTCCAGAAAATTGATTTCATTGAAATTGGCATCGCGTGTTTTTAAGACATCGAGATTGGTGATGCGCGCGCCTTCGACGGCGCGTTCGACACGCACGCCCGTATCTGCTTCACGGTCCGGTTTGGGCGCATTGGTTTTATCCTCGACACGAAACCCGGTCTTGCGGCCCAATACATTATACAGATTGACCAGGATAACCAGCGCCAGAACGGCAAAAACGATTAGGGCAATCACATTATTGTTCACTAGATATCTCTTTTGCTCTTACGGATCGTCGGGACGTGTAACGGGCTTATAACGGGTTTGACACCCCCTATATAGGATAAGTTTTGCGAAACGGAACTCTTCGTTTGATTGCTTAAAATTTTCTTATCTGTTAGCAGCCTTTTTAAACCTGTTGATGAGGCGCATATTTTGCTGCCAACACAAAATTCCGGAGCTTAAATTCATGACCGATACACCTGACGCGCCTGAGACACTGAATAATAACGGGGCCCCCCAGCAACCGCCCGTGCCGCAAATGCAGGTGATCGCGCAATTTGTCCGCGATTTTTCGTTTGAAAACCCGCGCGCGCCCGACAGCCTGCGCATGGAGTCGCGTCCTGAAATTGATCTGGGTGTGGAAATGAGCGCCAAGGGCCGCCCGGACGGTCTGTTTGAGCTGGATCTTAAGCTGAACGTCAAGGCTTCGACGCCGGACGGCCCCATGTTCAATATCGAGCTGGTCTATGGCGGCCTGTTCCAGTTGGGCAATCTGCCTGAACAAGCCATTGAGCCAACGCTTTTGGTGGAGTGTCCGCGATATCTGTTCCCGTTCGCCCGTCGTATTGTGGCCGATGCCACAGCCGATGGCGGCTTCAGCCCGCCCTTCTATCTGGACCCGATTGACTTCGGCGCCCTATACCTGTCGCAAAAGGGCAATATAAATGCCCAAAGGACGATGAGCGAGGCGTAAGCGTTCCGCCTCTTTTCTGAGACTGAAAAACCCGGTGGTGACGCCGGGTTTTTTGTGGCCCAATGAACCTATCAGTCAGACAAAAGCTTATCCCACAGGTTTTTATCTTTCAGATAGGTTTTGACAAAAACAGCGTGCGCTTCGGCCTCGATCAGGGTGATATGGCTCATTAACGGGCGCGGGCGCGGGCCATAGCTGGAATGGGCCGATCTTTGCGCCAGTTCAGCACGGGCGGAGACGGTTTCTAAATCCAGACCGCGTTCCTTGCCGCCGAGAAGTTCCAGGTACACACTGGCCAGCAAACGCGCATCCAGAAGCGCGCCGTGCTTGTCGCGCTCCACAAGTGAGATGTTAAAGCGCCTGCACAGGGCATCCAGTGAGTTGGATGCGCCGGGAAAGCGTTTGCGGGCAATCTCAAGCGTATCAATCCATTGCGCGTCCGGCGGGCCCATGCGGTTGAGGCGCTCCAGTTCCATATTAACAAAACCGCGGTCAAAGGCGGCATTATGGGCAATGACCTTGCGGTCGCCAATAAAGGTTAGAAGGTCCTCAGCTATGGCCTCAAACAGGGGTTTGTCGCGCACCATCTCATTGGTAATGCCATGTACACGTATGGCGTCCGGCTCTATGTCGCGCTGCGGATTGATATAGCGGTGGAAGGTGCGGCCGGTCGGCAACAGGTCTTCGATTTCGACGCAGCCGATTTCAATCAGCCTGTGGCCGCGTTTGGGATCAATGCCGGTGGTTTCCGTATCTAAGACAATTTCTATAGCCATATTGTCTTAAGTGCTGGGATGCGGCTGATTTGTAAAGAGCATTTAGGCCAAAAGCTTAATCAGATCCCGCACGGCGTCACGGCAATCGTCTAAACTGCGGGATGTATCAATAACAAAGTCAGCCTTTTCGCGTTTATCCGCATCGGGCATTTGCTGGCTCAGGATCGTGTTGAATTTTTCCGGCGTCATGCCGGCCCGCGCCAGAACGCGAGCAGCCTGCACATCGGCCGGCGCACTGACGACCAGCACCTTGTCGAGGTCTTTTTCCGCACCCGTTTCAAACAAAAGCGGAATATCGGCCACCACCAGTGGTGCATCGGCGTACCGGGCCAGAAAGGCCTGACGATCCATGATCGTGGCGGGATGGACAATGGCATTGAGGCGCGCAAACCCGTCCGGCAGGGTTTTTAAGACGTTCGTTAATTTGCTACGGTCGACCGCGTTGTCGCTGAGGACATCCCCGAAGGCGGCGACCAGTTCAGCTTTTAAGGGCTCTGACTCGCTATAGAGCCGGTGAACGGCCAGATCGGCATCCCAGACCGGCACGCCTTCATCAGCAAACATGGCCGCTATGGTCGATTTGCCCATGCCGATCGAGCCGGTCAGACCCAGCCGGATCATTCGGTTTCGCCTAAATGGTCAAGAACCAGCTTACGAATCTGAAAGGCCGGGTTGGGGGCGACACCAAAAAAGGCCTCAAAGGACGGGCGGCCCTGTTCGATCAGCATATTCAGCCCGTCCACGGTTTTCAGGCCCCGCACCTGCGCCGCATGCAGCCATTGTGTGCGTAACGGGCTATAGGTCATGTCCATAATGGTGGCCTCATCACCCAGCGCATCGAAAAGAGGTAACGGCCCGCCCGAAGCGGCATTGATCACCGCCACGGCACCCTCAAAAGCGCGATCGACATCGGTTAAATCATAGGCGGTCACGCGTTGCTGCGAAGCCAGCAGGGTTTCGCTGGCGTTTTCAAACGCAAAGACCAGTTCGGCGGCACGGCGCAGGGTGCGATTGACAATGCGCACTTCGGGGGCACCCGCCGCCAGCATGGTGGCTGCCGCCGCCTTTGAGGCGCCGCCGGCACCCATAATCACTACCGGCCCTCTAGTCAGATCGCAATCCGGTGCCTGAATTTCAAACGCGCGCAGCAGGCCAAAGCCATCCGTGCTGTCGGCATACAGATAGCCATCGTCATCAAAGGTCAGCAGATTGGCCGAACCACAACGCCGCGCCGTATCCGAGGTCGTATCAGCCAGAGATAGCGCCAGTTCCTTAAACGGGGCGGTGACGTTCAGACCCTTTATGCCATTGGAGCGGCACGACAGGATCAGGCGCTCAAAGGCATGTTCATCCTTTGGGCCAAAGGGGGCATAGACGCCATTCAGGCCCAGATCGCGCAACCAGGCCGTATGCAGAAACGGGCTCAGGCTATGGTGGACGGGCTGGCCGACAATACCTGCCACGCGGGCGGCGCCTGTAGGCAGGTTTTTCATGCGGACATCACCTTCATATGACGAAGCTGCGCCAGTAAGGGCAGCAGGGGCAGGCCTAGCACGGTGAAATAATCGCCCTGAATGGTGTCGAATAAATTCACGCCCGCACCTTCTAAGTGGTAGCAACCGACACTTGAGAGGATGCTGTCTCCGGCCTGTTCCAGATAGGTGTCAATAAAGGCGTCAGTGAGCGGGCGCACGGTCATTTCGGCGGTTTCGACATGCGACCAGACCAGATGGCCGCTTTCGGCCAGCGCCAAACCAGCATGCAGATAATGGGTCTGGCCGCTCATGGCCTTAAGGAGGGCACGTGCCGCTATCAGGTCCGGCGATTTGCTGATCAGATCCTGGCCCAGTTGCAGAACCTGATCGCCGCCCAGCACCAGACCGGCATGGGATTTGGACACATGCAGGGCCTTGGCTTCGGCCAGACGCAGGGCGACCGATTTGGGACTATGGCCACGCAGCAGGCATTGGTCCTTAATGGCGTCTTCATCGAGATGGGCGGGTATTTTGTCATGCTTAAGGCCCGCACCCGTCAGAAGGGCAGAGCGTGAAGCCGAGGCAGAGGCAAGAATAAGTGCGGTCATAAATGTCTTTGTAGGTCTGAACTATATACCACCCAGACGGCCGGTACGTTTTTCATTAAGCAGGCTGATGATGGTGGCTGAGGTTTCCTCAATGGAGCGCCGCGTCACATCTATAACCGGCCAGCCCTTTTTTTCAAACAGACGCCGCGCCCGAATGATTTCCTGACGCACGGCATCCTGATCAGTATAGCTGGAGGGCCGGTCATCATTCAATGTCAAAAGCCGGTTTTTACGAATGGACACCAGACGATCAGGCGTGGCGATCAGGCCGACAATCAAAGGAATGTCCATCTTATCCAGATCGTCCGGCGGGTCACGGCCCGGCACCAAAGGAATATTGGCCGCCTTAATGCCGCGATGGGCCAGATAGATGCAGGTCGGTGTTTTTGAAGTGCGGCTGACGCCGACCAAAACCACATCGGCCTGTTTCAGCTTATCGGCGGCAGCACCATCATCATGGGCAATGGCATAGTCGAGCGCCTCTATGCGTTCAAAATATTCATTGTCGAGATTATGTTGCGCGCCGACGCGTTTAGACACGGCCGCGCCCAGATGGCGGGAAAAGGCCACCACCAACGGGTCCAGAACACCAATGGCCGGTATCCCCAGTTCCCGGCAGCGCATTTCAAGGGCATCGCGCAGCTCGATGTCCACCATGGTATGCAGGACAATGCCGGCGAAGTTTTCAATTTCCACCAAAGCGCGTTCCAGCTGTTTTTCGGAGCGGATCAGCACATAGATGTGTTCAATCGGCAAAATGCCTTCGAAACGGGCCGCCGCCGCCTTGGCCAGGGCGTTTAAGGTTTCGCCCGTCGAATCCGAGACCAGATGCACATGAAAATAGCTGCCGATCTTGGATGGGGATGGTGACATGGAACTGACCTGAAGCTGACCAATAAATAAAGATGTGCGCGAATCCGGGGATAAGTCTTCTGTATAATACAGTATGGATTGGGGATGATCACCCGTTAATTCGTGATGTGCGCCAGAAGCGGGGATAAACCGGGGCGAGCCGCATCTTTATCAGATTTTTATGCCCCCTGGCCGGGTTTGTATGATTTCGATTTTAGCTGCTGTGTGTAAGTTAACACTTCGTTAACCCTGCACAGCTTGCCCTGACAGTTTCTTAAGAAAGTTTTAATCTTTCCTAAGATTTGGTTAATTATCCGCAACATCCACAGGGCTGTTAAGTGTTTATTAACCTTTCGGGACGACCTGTGAAAAATCGGTGAATCCGGACAAATCTGCGACACTTTTGCGCACTGTCCACGCCTCTATAACCTCTACTAACCCTATCTTTTTAGAAAGGTTTCGGTCATGAGAGAGAAGACAGTCTTTGCGCTGATCGGAACACCCTTTACCGAGATTGACTCATGACAGAGATTAAGCCATCCGTATTATCCGTACTGAGCGGTGAAACGCAGAAAGTGCCACCCGTATGGTTTATGCGTCAGGCGGGTCGGTATCTGCCGGAATATAAGGCGCTCAGGGCGACCACCAGTGGCTTTGTCGATTTTTGTCTCAATCCGGAAAAGGCTGCTGAGGCGACCCTGCAACCCATAAGACGTTTTGGCTTTGATGCAGCGATCCTGTTTTCCGATATTTTGATGATTCCTCTGGCTCTGGGGCAGGATCTGACTTTTGCGGCCGGTGAGGGGCCGGTTTTGGGGGAATTGCCGGATTTGCAGACCATGCGCGATAAGGCGCCGCATGCCGGAGAGGCGTTAAAGAATGTCGGCGAAACTGTGGCCCGCGTCAAAGCCGGTCTGGGGCCGGAGACAACCCTGATCGGGTTTTGCGGCGGGCCGTGGACCGTCATGACCTATATGCTGAATGGCAAGAAGGCCCATGACCGTAGCCTGATACGCGCCTTTGTCTATGAGGAATATCAAAAAGTCCTTGATCTGACCGATATTGTCATTGAGGCGTCAGCCCATTATCTCAAAAAACAGGCCGATAATGGCGCGCAAGTGCTGAAAATCTTCGAAAGCTGGGCAGAAGGCATGCCCGATCCCTATTTTGACAGTCTGATTATTCAGCCGCATATCCGCCTGATTAAGCGTGTGCGCGAACTGGGTGTGACCCTGCCCATTATTGGCTTTCCGCGTGGCGCCGAGGCCAGATTGCAGGATTATGCGGATCAGGTGCCGGTGCAGGGTCTGGGCCTTGGAACGGCGACACCGATGGCTCTGGGCAAGGCCTTGCAAGCGCGGATACCCATTCAGGGGGCGCTTGATCCGGTGGCTTTGCGCGCCGGCGGTGCCGGTCTCGATCAGGCGGTTGATCTTATTCTGGAGACCTGGGGGCAGGGGCCATTGATTTTCAATCTGGGTCACGGCATTTTTCCGGACACGCCTATTGCCCATGTTGAACAGGTCTTAAAACGGATCAGGGGCTAAGCATGAATACGGATCAAAAACGCATTGCGGTGGTCTTGTTCAATCTGGGCGGGCCGAAAAACCCCGAAGATGTCGAAGGGTTTTTGTACAATCTGTTTGCCGATCGCCGCATAATCAATCTGCCCTTTGGTTTGCGTCAGGGGGTAGCCAAACTGATTTCCAGCCGTCGGGCCGAATCGGCGCGCGCCAACTATGCCTATATGGGGGGTGGGTCTCCCATTCTGGCGCAAACGCAAGCGCAGGCTCAGGCCCTTGAGGCGCATTTATTGGTGAATATGGACGCAGAGGTGAAGGTTTTTATCGCCATGCGTTACTGGCATCCGTTCGTGACAGAGACGGTGCGTGAGATTGACGCCTTCGGGCCGGACCAGATTGTGCTTTTGCCCCTCTATCCGCAGTTTTCATCGACCACCACCCTGTCGTCATTTGAGTCCTTCCATAAGGCCTATCAGGGCAAGGCGGAGATAACATCCGTCTGTTGTTATGCCGGAAATCCGCATTTCATCGCGGCCCATATTGAGGCCTTGCGCGAGAAGATAGCGAGTCTGGCTAATCCGTCTGATTACCGGGTTTTATTTTCAGCACATGGCCTGCCGGAATCCATTATCAAACGCGGGGATCCTTATCAGGCACAGGTGGAAGCGTGTGTGGCTAAAATCGTGGCCGGTCTGGATACACCGGTTGATTACGAAATCTGCTATCAAAGCCGTGTTGGGCCGATGAAGTGGATCGGGCCGTCAACCGACCTCACCATTCAAAAAGCGGGTGCTGAGGGCAAGTCCATTCTGCTGGTGCCAATTGCCTTTGTGTCGGAACATATTGAAACCCTGGTCGAACTGGATATTGAATATGCTCATCTGGCTAAGGAGGCGGGTGTCACAGACTATGTCCGCCTGCCGGCCTTAGGGATCAATCCGGCCTATATGGCGGCCCTTGCGGATGAGGTGCAAAAGGCGCTGGTGTCAAATACGAACCTGATCGGTGATCATGACTGCGCGGCATGTCACAGATTTTGCCCGAAACGGAGCGCCGCATGAATGGGTATGATTTAGTTCGTGGCCTGCATATTCTGGCGGTGATCGCCTGGATGGCGGGGCTTTTGTATCTGCCACGCCTGTTTATCTATCATATCAAACATGGCCATGAAGAGGCCGTGACCTCTGTGTTTAAGGTCATGGAGCGTAACCTGCTAAAGCTGATCATGAACCCGGCCATGATAGCCGCCTGGGTGTTTGGTCTTACCCTCATCTGGCTGCGCTTTCATCTGCATTGGGAAGGCCTGCTGGGGACGTGGATAATCGTCAAGCTTTTAGGCGTGGTGGCCATGACGGGCTATCATCAATTTTTGGCTGTACGGTTCAAAAAATTGCAACGCGGTGAAGCCATTGGCAGCGAAAGCTTTTGGCGTAAGATGAATGAGGTGCCGTTTGTACTGGCCATTATCATGGTCTTGTCGGTGGTGCTGGAATATGGCGCACGTTAGTCTTATGGGGTTTGGGGTCTGTGACCCCATAAAGACCTTGACCGCTTTACGCCATGCGCCTATTTATCGGCCCTGATCAGCCTTAATTTACGGCTATCCGATGGCACCACGTCCTGTGGATCGCGCCACCCCATATGAAATTTACACGCCTTTTCAATTAGTTAACGCAAAAGGCAAACCGTATGTCACAGCTGGCTCGGGGCATTTTAAGCCTGCGCTTTTATCTGTGTCCGTACCAGAAGCTACGAAAGAGTCCGCCAT
>JBAWDM010000361.1:0-1779 GCA_049590735.1 Asticcacaulis sp.
GGTGCGCGACACCCTGGTCTCCTTCAACTTCGGCTCGCGCGGCTTTGGCTTCATCGGCTTCTGGCCGTGGGCTTCACGCTCATTGTCGATAGCGGCATCCAGCGCATCCCAGTCGTCCGACCGCGACCTGGAGATCAACGCCACCGAACAGGTAGCCGATGAACAAAGCCTTGAACATCAAGGTCGGGTCAAGCGGCGGACGCCCGTTGTCGGCGCAGTACAGCCCGGCGACACGGTCATGGATGAAAGAGAAATCGATCACAGCTTCGATCTTGCGAAGCAGGTGATCCTTCGGAACCAAGCCTTCGAGCGTCACCATCTCTAAGGCGGTTTGTTCAGAACTGGGTTTCTTGAGCACAGCCCAGAGAATCACAAACCCCCAGCTTAAGCCAGGGGTTTGTCAGCAGTCTGACCCGCCTGATGAGTCATCAGGCGTTTTCTGTCAGGCGGTGTCTAAGCTTAGGATTTGGGCTTTATAAAGCCATGCATTTCTAACCAGGCGGTGAAGTTGGCAAACCACATCGTGCTGGTCGTGGGTTTCTGGTACATGCCAAAACCGTGGCCGCCCTGTTCGTAATAATGGAACTCAATCGGGCGTTTGGCGGCGGTCCAGCTTTCGATCAGGCCGAATTTGCCGTGCGCCATCAAGGGGTCATCGGCCGCCAGAGCCACGAACAGGGGCGGCGCATCTGCGGGCACATCAACGGCGTTTAACCCACCATAGATGCTGCCCAGAAACGCGGGCTTGGTGTCATTAGCGTACAGTTCGGTCGACATGGTCAGCATGGCGCCGGCGGAAAAGCCGATCATGCCGATACGGTCCTTATCAATATGCCATTCGTCAGCATGGGCACGCACCAGCGCAAAGGCGGCGCGGGAATCCGCAAGCTGTGGGGCCAGCGTCACAGCAGGACTTGGGGGCGCGGCGTTAGGCTTGGGCGCAGGGGGTCTGGCGACAGATGAGAACATCTGGGTCATTGATTTCTCAAAACCCGCCATGTCGGCAGGAGTCTGATTGAGGCGATATTTCAGAACAAAAGCGGCCACGCCTCTGGCGGCCAGCGCCTTGGCGACATCCCAGCCTTCATTTTCCATGGACAGGGTACGGAAGCCACCGCCGGGGGCGACAATCACTGCCGCGCCCGTGGCAATCGACGGATCGGGCAGGAAGGGGGTCAGGGTGGCGTCGGTGACATTGCGGGCAAACACGCTGCCATATTGGCTGTGCCAGGATTCGGGGTTTTTGGCATCGGGCAGGGTGCCGGTGTCCAGCTTGAGCGCACCGGGCTGTGCGGGGATGGCGATGGGGGTCATCTTATCGTCGGCGGCCATGGCAGGCGCGGCCAGTACGCAGCTCAGGGTCATCAGGCCCGTGGCAAGGGCGGTACCCAGGTTACGGGCAAAACGGGTTTTCAGCTTCATGGTGTTTCCTCTTAAGTCTTCCTGTTTGTTTTGTTATTTTTGCCGTTTGTAACAGATGTGTCCTGCCCGTATTGCAGGCCAGACAGACGGCGAAGCGAGCACAGGTGATAACGCTAACATAAGTTATGAACCTAAGGAAGCAGTTGTCCGACTATTGCAGGGGCAGGAAACCTTAAATTTTGTCCATGTTTGGCCGGTGTGGCTTTCTGAGTCGGCTCGTCCTCTGGTGGCAACGGGCTTTGATAACTATCGTAATTTGACGTTTAGAGGGCATTAAAGCCTGATTTCAGCGGAAGGTGGGCGTTTTTACCGGCCCGGGCGCTTATCTTTTTTTCCGGCTTTTGGTGATGACAAGGT
>JBAWDM010000362.1:0-16883 GCA_049590735.1 Asticcacaulis sp.
AGCTTAAACGGAGTGCCCTCATGGATTTGAACCCGATCATGCTCGCCGCCGGTCAGGAAATCATGCGCATCTATGCCACAGATTTCGCGGTCGATATCAAAAGCGATGCCTCACCGGTCACACAGGCCGATCAAAGAGCCGAGGCCATTATTCTGAAGGGTCTGAAACATCTTGCGCCCGGCATTCCAGTCATTGCCGAAGAAGAAGCCGCCGCCGGGCGGTTTCCGACCACAGCCGGTATCTTTTTTTTGGTTGATCCTTTGGATGGCACCAAGGAATTCATATCGAAAAACGGCGAATTCACCGTCAATATTGCTCTGATCGAGAATGGCAAACCCGTGCAGGGTGCGGTGTTCGCGCCCGCCCTGAATAAGATATGGTGGGGCGCGGTGGATAAGGGCGCCTTTGTTGCCGAGGTCATAAATGGCGCTATTGGGCAAGCGAACCCGATCCATGTGCGTCTCCCCCAAGGTGGCCTGACCGCCATCGGCAGCCGCTCACACGGCGGCGCGGAAACGCAGGCCTATCTTGAGGCGTTTGACATCAAAGACTTTGTGGCCGCCGGATCCTCACTGAAATTTTGTCTGATTGCCGAAGGTCTGGCCGACATCTACCCGCGCATGGGCCGCACGATGGAATGGGACACGGCAGCGGGTGATGCAGTCTTACGCGCTGCTGGTGGCCGCGTGGAAACCTTACACAAGCAGCCGTTGATTTACGGCAAATGCAACCAGGCCCATGAGGCCGACTATGCCAATCCGTATTTTGTCGCCTTTGGGCACGAAACTATTCGATCAATCCAAGCACAGAAACGGCTGTGATGTAATTATTGGGCCATATAAAACTGGATGCTGATTGTTTCACCGCTGCCACTTGCCGCCACATTTGTATTCGACTGACCATAGGATGTCACCTGCAATAAGGCTTGCCCATCAGGTGCATTGCGCAACTTCCCCAATATGGGTTGATTGGCAATTAAGGCATCGTGTAAAGCCACCGATCTTTGCAAGGCAAGGGCCTGAGCCTCACGACCCTCGGGCGTAAAAGCATTGAAACTTAAAGAAGACGCCACATTAACCACTGACATTTTCGTGTCACCCGCACAAGTATGAGTCGGCGGAACGCCATAGGCATAACAAGGCAATTCTTGCGCCAGAGTGGCTGCTATCTTTTGCGCAATGGCCTGACCGGATGGCGTAAAACTGGCGCTACCACTGGCAAAAAGCTGATCCGCAGTAAAGGACAATGTGCCATTATCTATGCTGGTTGTGATCGGCAAATTCGATTGCTTAATATCAGCCCCAACCGAGGCCATAAAGGCCGCCTTATCGGCCTCAGCTATTTTCACAGCATTATCCTTAGCCGAAAGTTTAGGTGCTGCGTCCGCAGTATAGGCAAAACAATGCCGGTCCATATCGGCGGAACTATCACCAGAGGTAAGTGCTGTGCCAGGAATACAAACAATATGTGCCTTGTGATCAATCTCAAGCACCACATCCTTGCGCTCCAGCGCCGTCGCTTCTTTCAGCAAAAGTGTGGTTTGAGCATCCTTAGCGCTTGTCAGGTCAGAGGTGGTGGCACGATAGTTAAAGGAAAAATAGCTTAGCATGATGATGAAGATAAATAGCACACCCACCATCATATCCGTCATGGATATGTAGTAACTCTCATCTTCTGGTAACTCTGCCGATTTTCTGTGCCTGAATAACATACGTGTCTCAATCCTTGGCGGGCAATTGACTAAGCGCAATTTCAACGCGTTTCAGGCTTTTTAGTTGTTCAAAAATCACTTTTTCAGGCGGCATGAACTGCACACAGCTATCGAGATTTTCAAAAAGGCTGGCTTCAAGCAACCCAATACGCTTGCGACGAAAACGTGCCACGACACGCAAAATAATAGACGCAAGAACACCGGCAATTGAGGTCCAGAATTTCGTCGCGGCAATCGCCAGCAAGCCCATAAGAGCGGCTTCCATTGCGCCGCTATTGCTACCGCCAGCCTGTCCCATGGCTGCGGTTGCTTCTGTAAGGGCTGCCACAATACCCAGGAAGGTAATGACAAGGCCTATCGCCACCATGATATTCGCCCACCATTCCAGTACGCGGGCCGGTTCGTCGAAACGGTCAAAGGCTTCCGCGGCGCGTACCGAGGTCGCAAAATGACCGCTTTCAGTATCTACGAGCATACTGCGAAAATTTGACCAGCCTAATACAAGGGCTGCCGAGGTCGATGATTGACTGGACACACTGGCAAAGCGACTGTCCAGAGCAGAAAATTGCTCAAAAAAATGTTGCCGGCCCTTAGCGCCCCGTAAACCCGATATCAGGTTCCAGCGATCTCTTAACTCATATTGCAACGGGCCATAATCGGTAAAATTGGAATATATGATAATGCCAATACTGGCCAGCAGGATCACGGCAGCCATGGACAATGCCATGCCCGGCATACTGAACAGGGTGACAACTAGCTGAGTGACCGGATCGTGCAAGATGACACCTCTCAATAAATACAGTCACTTGTGCGTGACGCAAATTCCGCCGAGACTGTATAGCCGATGATTCATAAAATGCCAAAGTGCTTTGACAATATATGGATGCAGAGCCCCACATAAGGCGGTGAGCCGTAGTATCAAAAGAAATAGGTTCAAATTACGACAGATTAGGAATGCTGAACTGAGCCTTGAGCCTTAAACGTTTGCGGTGTCCGACCTTACTGGCTAGAAGGTCGGTCCGAATTTAAGGTTTTACGGCATGACAATTACAACTGAGCGAATGACCCACCTGCGCCGGCTTGAGGCTGAATCCATCTTCATTATGCGTGAAGTGGCGGCAGAATTTAAAAATCCGGTCATGATGTATTCCATCGGCAAGGATTCATCGGTCATGCTGCATCTGGCGCTGAAGGCCTTTTATCCGTCGCGCCCGCCCTTCCCGCTTTTGCATGTTGATACGACCTGGAAATTCGCGGAAATGATCAAATTCCGCGATGATACAGTGGCGCGTCTGGGTCTCAACCTGATCAGACATACCAATCAGGAAGGCAAGGCGGCCAATATCAATCCGTTTGATCACGGCTCCAATGTCTATACCAATGTCATGAAAACGGACGCGCTTAAGCAGGCGCTGACCGAACATGGTTTTGATGCGGCCTTTGGTGGCGCGCGCCGCGACGAAGAAAAAAGCCGCGCCAAGGAGCGCATCTTTTCTTTCCGCACCGCCAATCACGGCTGGGATCCGAAAAACCAGCGGCCTGAGCTGTGGAACCTTTATAATGCCCGCGTCAAGCCCGGCGAAAGCATCCGCGTCTTTCCGTTATCGAATTGGACGGAGCTGGATATCTGGCAATATATACTGATGGAAAACATCCCCATTGTACCCCTCTATTTCGCCGCCAAACGGCCCGTAGTGGAACGCAATGGCCAGCTGATCATGGTCGATGATGAGCGCCTGCCGCTTTTGGCCGGTGAAAAGCCGCAAATGAAGTCCGTGCGTTTCCGTACACTCGGCTGCTATCCGTTGACGGCTGCGGTTGAGTCCGAGGCCAGCACCTTAGAAGAGATTGTCGCTGAAATGCTGGTGGCGCGCACCTCTGAGCGCTCCGGCCGACTGATTGATCACGACGAGCAGGGCTCGATGGAAAAAAAGAAGCGCGAGGGCTATTTCTAGGCTCTGCCTGTCCATCGACTAATATTTTTATTTGTCGCGCTTTTGATAAAAACAGCCGCGACCCCTTCATAAGAAAGCGCTTGTTATGAACGCTGTTGCTCACGAAAAAGCCTTAGACACACAGGCATTGATTGAATATCTGGCCAGTCACGAGAAAAAAGACCTGCTGCGCTTTCTAACCTGCGGCAGCGTCGATGATGGTAAGTCTACCCTGATTGGACGTCTGCTTTTCGACACCAAGCTGATCTTTGAAGACCAGTTGGCGGGCCTTGAAAAGGACTCGAAAAAACACGGCACGGTGGGCGATGATATTGATCTGGCACTGCTGGTGGACGGGCTTCAGGCCGAACGTGAACAGGGCATCACCATTGATGTCGCCTATCGTTTTTTCACGACCGATAAGCGTAAATTCATTGTCGCTGACACCCCAGGTCACGAACAATATACCCGCAACATGGCCACGGGTGCGTCCAATTCTGACCTCGCCGTCATCCTCATTGATGCCCGCAAAGGCATTTTGACCCAGACCCGTCGCCACAGCTTTATTGTCTCGCTGCTGGGTATCAAACATGTTGTTCTGGCGGTCAATAAGATCGACCTGATGGACTATAGCCAGGACGTCTACAATCAGATCGTCGCCGATTATAAGGCCTTCTCAGCCGATTTCGGTTTTGAAACCCTGCAAGCCATTCCCATGTCGGCCCGCTATGGCGACAATGTCCTCGGCCGCAGCGATAAGATGGACTGGTATAAGGGGCCGACGCTTGTCGAGCATCTTGAGACCGTCAAGATCGAACAAGATCACACAAGTGAACCTTTTCGCCTGAGTGTGCAGTGGGTCAACCGCCCCGACCTCAACTTCCGTGGCTTTTCCGGCACGATTTCGTCTGGCACGATCAAACCGGGTCAGGAAATTGTCGTCGCCAATTCCGGCAAGACCTCACGGGTCAAAAGCCTTATCACCTATGATGGCGACCTGCCGCAAGCCAGCGCCGGACAGGCGATAACCCTTACGCTTGAAGATGAGATCGACATTTCGCGCGGGGATGTGATTGCCGCCGCCGATGCGCGCCCCGAAGTCTCCGATCAGTTCGAAGCCCGCCTGATCTGGATGAGCGAGCAGGAGCTGATCCCCGGCCGTACCGTTTTGCTTAAGATCGGCGCGAAAACCGTATCGGCCTCGGTGACCGAGATCAAATACCAGACCGACGTCAATACCTTTGCGCATATTGCCGCCAAGACTTTGAAACTCAACGAAGTAGCTGTGGTCAATTTCGCCCTGCAGGCGCCGGTGGCGTTCGAACCCTATGCCAGCAATCATGAAATGGGCGCCTTTATTGTCATTGACCGGGTGTCAAACCTGACGCTGGGCGCCGGCATGATCGACCACGGCCTGCGCCGCGCTTCGCACATCCACTGGCAGGCGCTGGATGTCTCCAAAGCCTCACGTTCCGAGGCCAAGCAGCAAAAACCGGTTGTGCTGTGGTTCACCGGCCTCAGCGGGTCGGGTAAGTCCACCATTGCCAATCTGGTCGAAAAGAAGCTGCTCAGCCTCAATCATCACACCTATCTGCTGGATGGGGACAATGTGCGCCACGGCCTCAACCGTGATCTGGGCTTCTCAACGGCTGACCGTGTGGAAAACATCCGCCGCGTGGCCGAGGTGTCAAAGCTTATGGTCGATGCTGGCCTGATTACATTGGTGTCCTTCATCTCGCCCTATCGTTCCGAACGCCAGATGGCGCGCGAAATGCTGGCTGACGGGGAATTTGTCGAAATCTTCGTCTCGACACCGTTAGAAGTTGCCGAACAGCGTGACGTGAAGGGCCTGTATGCCAAGGCACGTGCCGGAGATATCAAAAACTTTACAGGTATCGACAGCCCCTACGAAGCACCCGAAAACCCGGACATCACGGTCGACACCACCACCAGCACTCCGGAGGTTCTCGCCGAGCAGATCGTCGCCTATATGTTTGATAACGGTTATCTGGCGCAAGAGCCCAATTTTGTGATCTAATTTGACCGCCCTCCAATGTGGGTAAATCACGTTTATTATTCGGCATGTCCGGCTTGACAATAATTCTCGATTTACCCATACACGGGTGTGTTTTTTAGAAAAAACATCAAGACTTTGGCGATTGTGTCGGCTTCTTATACCCGCATTTTGGCGCGGCCAGACTCACCAAGCCTTGCATCCCAGCCCGAGAGGCATAGTGCGGTATGAGTACGACTAACAGCCCTGCTGATATATTGGCGACCGGCGCGCGCGTTATGCAAACCGAAGGCGATGCCCTTTTGTTGTTTGCCGGATCACTGTCAGAAAGCTTCGTAACCGCGGTTCAAACCATGTTTGCTGCCAAAGGGCGCATCATCGTCTCCGGCATGGGTAAGTCCGGCCATATTGGCGCGAAAATCACGGCTACTCTGGCCTCTACCGGCACACCGGCGCAATTTGTCCATCCGGCTGAGGCGTCTCACGGCGATCTGGGCATGATCACGCCTGATGATGTTGTGTTGATGCTATCCAATTCCGGCGAAACATCTGAGCTATCCGACATTATCCACCATACGCGCCGTTTTTCTATCCCGTTGATTGGCGTAGCCTCCCGCCCCGACTCGACCCTGCTCAAATCCGCCGATATTGCGCTGGTTCTGCCCCCTGCCCCAGAAGCCTGCGCCATCGGCATGGCGCCCACCACCAGCACCACCATGACTTTGGCGCTGGGGGACGCGCTGGCTGTGGCCATTATGGAAATGCGCGGCTTTAAGGCCACCGATTTTAAAACCTATCATCCCGGTGGCAAGCTTGGCGCCCAATTGATGATGGTGTCGCAACTGATGCACGATCAGGACGCCCTGCCACTCGCCCCTGAGACTCTGCCAATGGGTGATGTTTTATTGGTGATGACCGCCAAAAGCTTTGGCGTGGTGGGTATTACGGACGACCAGGGTACCTTGGTTGGCATCATTACCGACGGCGATCTGCGCCGTAACATGGCAGGCCTGATGGACAAGACGGCCGGACAGGTGGCGTTCAGATCGCCCAAAACCATTGCGCCGGATGCCTTGGCGGCCGAAGCTCTGGGTATTATGAATGATCGTAAGATCACCGCCTTATTTGTGGTGGATGAAGCCAATAAACCCATCGGCCTGATCCATATCCATGATTGCCTGCGCGCCGGAGTCGCCTGAATGAAATCCTCAGAACGCATTGTCGTCCTTATTCCGGCCCGCTATGCTTCCAGCCGCTATCCGGGCAAGCCACTGGTTATGTTGACCGGTAAGGATGGCGTGCCCAAATCGCTCATTCAGCGATCTTGGGAAGCCGCCAAATCGGTGCGCGGAGTCGATGCCGTCTATGTCTGTACGGATGATGACCGTATCCGTGAGGCGGCTCTGGCGTTTGGTGCCGAGGTGATTATGACTTCGGAAGCTTGCGCTAACGGCACCGAACGTTGCGCAGATGCGTTGCAGTACATAGCCGAGCCAGCCACCCTCTATATCAACCTTCAGGGTGATGCGCCCTTAACCCCCGCATGGTTCGTCGAAGGTTTGATTGAGGCCATGACGGCTGACCCCTCTGTGCAAATGGCCACACCTGTTCTGCGCTGTGATGCCGAAACCCACGCAAATTTTATGGACGACAGGCAAAATGGCCGTGTGGGTGGCACAACGGCGGTCTTTGATAAAAATTTAAACGCCCTGTATTTTTCCAAAGAAGTCATCCCATATACGGGAAAGACCTTTGGTGCAGGCGATCTTATTCCTGTTTTTCACCATGTCGGCGTTTATGGCTATCGGCCGGAAGCCCTCAAAAGTTATTCCAGTTGGCCTGTTGGCCCGTTGGAGTCCTATGAAGGGCTGGAGCAGTTGCGGTTTTTAGAGAATGGTATGCCTATTCGCTGCGTTGAGGTCGACGGCCGCGGACGCGTTTTCTGGGAACTTAACAATCCCGTCGATGTCGCCCGCATCGAACAGGTACTATAAAAGAGACGATTATGATTCAGCCACAGCACGTCAAAACCAAAGTCATCGAAGTCGGAGACTTCAATCCCAATAAGATCAAAATCGGCGGTGATGAGCCCTTTGCCTTGATTGCGGGGCCGTGCCAGATCGAAAGCCTGGAACATGCGCTGATGATGGCTGAAAAGATCGCTGAGGCCTGCGCCCCCAGCGGCACGAAATTTATCTATAAGTCCAGCTATGATAAGGCCAACCGTTCGTCCATCGGCACGGCGCGCGGTATCGGCATCGAGGAAGGCCTCGATATCTTAGCGACTGTGCGTGACAAGTTCGGCTGTCCGGTTCTAACAGATGTGCATGATGCCGGCCAATGCGGCCCGGTCGGCAAGGTCGTCGATGTCATCCAAATTCCCGCTTTTCTGTGCCGCCAGACAGACCTCCTGCTGGCGGCCGGCGAAACAGGCCGCGCCATCAATGTTAAAAAAGGCCAATTTCTTGCACCCTGGGACATGAAAAATGTCGCCAGCAAAATCGCCAGCACCGGCAATGAACGCATCATGCTTTGTGACCGTGGTACATCGTTTGGCTATAATACCTTGGTCACCGATTTCCGTGGCCTGCCGACCATGGCGCAAACAGGGTATCCGGTTGTTTTCGACGCCACACATTCGGTGCAGCAACCCGGCGGTCAGGGTACAACGTCAGGTGGCCAACGTGAGTTCGCGCCCGTGCTGGCGCGCGCTGCCTGTGCGATTGGCGTGTCGGCTGTGTTTATTGAAACCCACGAAGACCCTGATCATGCGCCATCTGATGGCCCCAACATGATCTATATCGACAAGATGAAAGATCTCATCAACACCTTGCGGGCCTTTGATGATCTGGCTAAGGGTAAGTAGACGACCATAGCCTTAAGACACAGGACTGACCGTTAAAAATCCGCCTGTATCTTCAATGCTTTTGCCGCTTCGGCCGCTTTTTTGACATCCTGTGCGCGTGATATGGGCGCGACCAGAATGCCGGATGGAGTCGAAATGACCATAATGTCTGATAATCCGATAACAGCGACAACCGGGCCGGAATTGTGGATCAGACAATTTTCAGCTTCAATCATAATGGCATTGCCTTTGATATGATTGGCACGATCATTTTTCTCACCCAGCCGCCAGAGTTCAGCAAACCCGCCCAAATCGGCCCAGCCGATATCGCATGGCATAACCGCAGAGCGTTTCGTATGCTCCATAATCGCATAATCGACTGAGATCGAAGGCACACGTGCAAAAGCCGCTTCGTCCAGATTAATTGCCACCCCATGTCTTTCAGCAGACTTATAGGCTTGCGTGCAAGCGGCCAGAACTTCGGGCGCATGTTGTTTTAATTCTTCCAGCATGACCTGAGGCGAAAACAGGAAAATGCCGGCATTCCAGTCGTGCGTGCCACCTTCTACATATTGGACAGCCGTATCGAGGTCGGGCTTTTCCCAGAATTTTTTAATGTCAAATATTCCATCAGACAAAGCCTCGCCACGCTCGATATAGCCAAAACCCGTTTCGGGATGTGCCGGCTTAATACCAAAAGTGACGATACGCGAACTGGCAACTTCTGAGGCGATCTGCACAGCTTCATGAAAGGCCTCAGGCTTGGTAATCACATGATCAGCCGGCACCAACAAAACAAGCGCATCAGGGGCTATTTCCTCGGCACTAAGTGCCGCCATAGCCGCCACCGCCGCTGTATTACGAGCAAATGGCTCCAAAATTACGGCTTGTGGCGCTTTACCAATCAGGGCCAGTTGGGAGGTGACCAATTCCAGGTGACTGCGACCGCAAATCGCCACAGGTAACAGATAGCTCTCCCCTGTCAGGCGCAAAGCCGTTTCCTGAATCATGGTGTTTTCGGTCGCCAAGGCGTGAAATTGCTTTGGGGCTTCTGGTATAGACAGGGGCCACAAACGTGTTCCTGAGCCACCAGACATAATTACAGGCAAAATTTTATATGACATTGGATTCCTCATCCCTGAAGGAAATATAATTAGATTTATGTCCTATACGCGAGTTTTTTCTCTATACGCAACAGTCTGATGGCTTATAAGTTGATGATAGTTGCACATAGCGCTAGGCGTCCGCTAAACCTGACTGTATTTTTATAAAATCGTTCTTAAAGCGACGATCGGCTTAACCTTAATCGAGCGAATTTCATGACTGATCTGGCCCAAAACCTGGCTCTCCAACAGAACAAACTGCGCAACTGGCTATTCGACCATGCCCTGCCCTTCTGGTGGAACACAGGTGGCGACCTTAAAAAGGGCGGGTTTTATGAAAAGATCAATCTGGATGGCACACCTCATGACATTAACCGGCGCACACGCGTCGCGGCCCGCCAGGTCTTTTCTTATGCGCTGGCCGATCGCATGGGCTATGAGGGTGCCACAAAACCGGCCATTGATCAGGGGCTCAACTGGCTGACCGGCCCGGCCCGTAATAATGAAACCGGCATGTTGTATGCCGTCCTGCAACCGGACGGCACTGTCGTGCGCGCAGACTTTGATTTTTACGATCATGCGTTTGCGCTTTTGGCCTATGCGTCTGCCTTTCGCAATCGTCCCGATGACAAGCAACTTGAAACCACGGCCGTAGCTATTCGCGACAAGATCATGAAGGATTACGCCCACCCGGTTCGGGGCTTTGAAGAAAGCATCCCCCGCACCCTTCCGCTTAAGGCCAATCCGCACATGCACATGTTTGAAGCCTGTCTGGCCTGGTTAGAGGCCGGCGGCGATCAGACATGGCACACTATTGCGGCCATGATTGCCGATCTGTGCGTGGATAAATTTATTGATCCTAAAAATGGCAGCCTGAGGGAATTTTTCGACGGTGACTGGAACCCGATCACCGGGGATATGGGCCGCATTATCGAACCTGGCCACCAGTTTGAATGGGCCTGGCTGTTTTTACGCTGGGCGAACATTACCGGTATAGACTCCTATCGCAAGACCGCGCAGACGCTCATAGAAATTGCTGAAACAGCGGGAACGGACCCTGTGCGCGATGTGACCTTTAATGAACTATGGGATGATTTTACCCCTAAGGATCAAAATGCCCGTCTGTGGCCGCAAACCGAGCGCATGAAGGCTTTCACAGCCGTGGCGCATGCCGCAGAGACGTCGAATGAAAAAGAAGCGGCCATTTCAAAGGCCATTCAGGCCAGTGTCGGACTGGAAAAATATCTGAATGCCCCCATTGAAGGCATGTATCGCGATCGCTTAAAGCCCAATGGTGATTTTGAGATTGAACCCGCCCCCGCCAGTTCGCTTTATCACATTATCTGCGCCATTGATGAGGTCTGTTCGCTAAAGGTCTGAGCTAAGACCTCTTTGGCTAATAACGAAGCAGGTTTTAACTCAAGGCACCGCTAAAGAGTTTCATCAGGTAATTTCCGTAATTGCTTTGCTCTAGTTGCTCCGCCAAAATACGTAATTGGACATCATCTATGAAGCCTTTGCGCCATGCGACTTCTTCCGGGCAGGCTATCTTAAAACCCTGACGTTTTTCCAGGACCCGCACAAATTCAGCTGCGTCCAAAAGGCTGTCAGGCGTACCTGTGTCAAGCCAGGCATAGCCCCGCCCGATCGGCTTTACACGTAATTGTCCTTGCTCAAGATATTTGCGGTTTACATCAGTGATCTCATATTCACCACGGCCTGAGCGCTTTAAATTCGCGGCAATATCCACGACCTGATTATCATAGAAGTAAAGTCCTGTAATCGCCCAGTTAGAGCGTGGCTTTATAGGCTTTTCTTCAACAGATAAAGCTTTGAACTGAGCATCAAACTCAACAACACCGTAACGCTCAGGGTCTGATACCTGATAGGCAAAAACGCTGGCACCCTCTGTGATAGTCGCGGCCTCCTCTAAGAAGGTCGACAAAGAGGGCCCGTAATAAATATTATCGCCCAGAATAAGGCACGAGGCGTCATCACCAACAAAATCAGCCCCAATCATATAGGCCTGTGCCAAGCCTTCAGGTTTAGGCTGAACGGCATAGCTAAGACGAATGCCCCATTGATGCCCATCGCCCAGCAGTTTTTTAAAGAGTGGCAGGTCATGAGGCGTCGAAATCACGAGAATATCACGAATGCCAGCCATCATCAGGGTGGACAATGGGTAATAGATCATCGGTTTATCGTACACTGGCATCATCTGTTTCGAGACACCAATGGTCATGGGGTGTAAACGGCTACCGCTTCCGCCTGCGAGTATGATGCCCTTCATAGAAGAGTCCTTCTTTTAGTTTTTTTGCAATTGTCAACAATTAGCCGATCAAGGCAAGTGTCTAATGAGTCCTGCCAGCGCGCCAAACGCAATCCATAGACCTGATCTAGCTTATCGCCGCCCAGACGTGAATTGACAGGGCGCCTGGCCTTAGTGGGGTATTGGCTGCTGGGTATAGGGGTAACATGCACCGGCTTACAGCCACGTCTGGCGGAGCCATTGAAAATTGCTTCGGCAAAACCAGCCCAATGGGTTTCACCTGTTCCCGTCAAATGAAAGATTCCCCTTAAGGTGGGATCCGGATCAATAACGATTTGCCGGGCGATGACCAACAACGCCTTAGCAAGGTCTGGCGCATAGGTTGGGCAGCCGAACTGGTCGTTAACAACCGACACTTCATTGCAGGCCTCACCGAGTCGCAGCATGGTCTTAACGAAATTGTGGCCATAGAAGGAGTAAACCCAGGCTGTGCGCACAATGACATGATTATCAGTTGCGGCGGCTATCTGAGTTTCCCCGGATAATTTGGTTCGGCCATAAACAGTCGTTGGCGCAGGCACATCGCTCTCATTATAAGGCTCCGACTTATCTCCAGCAAAAACATAGTCTGTGGAGACATGCAGAATAGGTATATTGAGCCTTGCCGCTAATCGAGCCAATTCGCCGGGGCCGTCTCCATTGATTTTTTGTGCCAGAGCCGGCTCACTCTCTGCCTTATCCACAGCCGTGTAAGCCGCTGATGAGATGATCACATCCGGATTGGCCATAATTACCAAATCAGCGAGTGTGTCTGGCCGTGACAGATCAGCTTCGGGCAGGCCAATCCGCAAAATCTCATAACCTAGCGCCTCGCCCTCAACCTGCAAGGCAGTATCGACCTGCCCCTCTTTGCCCGTTACCAAAATGCGCATATCAGGCTTTCAAAACGCCCAGGCGCTCGCCTGTATACAGAGGTGCCCACCATACCTCATGGGACAAATACCATTCCACCGTTTTACGGAGTCCACTGTCAAAATTTTCCAGGGCCTTCCAGCCCAGCTCACTTTCCAACTTTGCTGCATCAATAGCATAGCGCTGATCGTGACCCGGACGGTCTGTGACAAACCGAATCAAAGACGCATATGGCTGAGGCTTAGGCACCAGCTGATCCATGACCCGACAGATGCGTTCGACCACATCCAGATTAGTATGCTCATTGCGGCCACCCACATTGTAGCTTTCACCTAATCGCCCACGGCAACAGATAAGGTGTAAGGCGCGCGCATGATCTTCAACATATAGCCAGTCACGAATATTCATACCATTGCCATACACAGTCAAAGACTTACCTTCTAAGGCATTGATAATATTGAGCGGTATTAGCTTTTCGGGAAAGTGGTAAGGGCCGTAATTGTTGGAACAGTTCGACACAATAACCGGGAACCCATACGTCCGGTGCCACGCCTTTGTCAAATGATCCGAAGCTGCCTTAGAGGCAGAATAAGGCGAAGACGGATCATAAGGCGTCGTCTCTTCAAACAAACCCTCTGCACCGAGTGAGCCATAAACCTCATCTGTCGATACGTGAAGAAAACGAAAACGCGCCTTAGCCTCACCTTTAAGAGTCAGCCAATATTGGCGCGCAGCTTCCAGCAGGGTAAAGGTGCCCATGACATTGGTTTCGACGAATGTGCGTGCACCCGTAATAGAACGATCCACATGGGTTTCCGCCGCCAGATGCATAATATGGTCTGGCTTAAAGTCAGCAATGGCCGATGCCATAGCGAACGGATCACAAATATCCGCCATGAGAAATCGATAATTGGAAGCCGTGTCAACCAATGCCAGAGAGGCCAGATTACCGGCATAGGTTAATTTATCAACATTCAGAACCTCTGCCCCTATATCAGAGACAAGGTGTCTAACCAGCGCTGAACCTATAAACCCGGCACCTCCGGTAACTAATACTCTCATTCCGAAATCCAACTCTGAACTATTAGGTTCTAAGTGAGGCGAGCTTAGGCTGCTTTTTGTCTTTATCAGACAAAACGACCTTTTTCATATTCACCGGCCAATCAATACCAATCTCCGGATCATCAAAGGCTATGCCGGCATCATGGGCCGGACTATAGATATCTGTCACCTTATAGAACACTTCTGTGTCAGGCTCCAATGTACAAAAACCGTGAGCGAACCCGGTTGGCACCCACAATTGTTCGCCTTTTTCAGCCGTCAGTGTTTCCCCAACCCATTGCCGAAAGGTTGGCGATTGCGGTCTGATATCCACGACGACATCAAAAATGGCCCCCTTAAGACACCTCACTAGCTTGCATTGCGCATGCGGTTCCGTCTGATAATGCAGCCCGCGAATCGTCCCAATGTCTCGCGAAAGCGAGTGATTATCCTGCACAAAAGTCACATCTGCCACATGCTCTCGAAACCAATCAGACTTAAAGGATTCCATAAAGAAACCGCGTTCATCGGTTAATATTTTAGGGTATATCAAAACCGGCCCATCTATTGAAAGGGGCTTGCTCTGCATGTCTCATCCAACTCTTTAAATCTTTGACAAAATTATGTATTCTCTTATACCGTAAGAAAAGGCTTTTGCTTTAAGTCTTTTTGAAAAGACACATGCGTGACGTACAATTACACACAGCTAAAAACGCTCATTTTGCCACATGACAATAAGGACATCGGCCTCGTGACTTTTTTATGAGACACGACATTTATGCCTCACAAACATTAAAACCATAGCTGTCGTCATAATAAAAACGAAGATTGTAAAAAGTATGACGCCTGTCGTGTCAAAATTAATTGTCTAAATTACAATCTATTATGGCCATCAAGTTGATGATTTGATATGGGTTTAACCTCGCTGTCTTTGGTTGAAATATAGGTCAAACTTGCCATAAACTATAGAAAGCATAGGGTCTTATAAGCTCTGCAACGGCATAATCGTTTACATTTAATGCCCTTAGCGGAATTTAAGATGACATCTTCGGGACACACAAAGAAGTCTTGATGATATTCAATTATGCGCTGCTTGGAAATAAATTAAATTTCCTTGTGTGATAAAGGGTTTTAAATTGCAATCACAAGATATTAAAATTGGTCTGGGCTGCGGCGTTGGTGATGGCATAAAAAAAGATGTTCTGATTAAGGCTTTGCAATCCGGCATCCGGTATTTCGACACAGCTTCCCTTTACAGCTTAGGTGCCATCACTGAATTTGATCGTATCTTAGAAGACCTTTCCATCGACAGGAAAGATGTACACCTGAGTGTAAAGCTATGGATTACTGATCTCGGACCTAACAGATACCATGATTGGGACGCACACTATGTGTCACTAAGGTCTGTACATGACGAATTATTACGCAAGTTCAATGTTAGTCATTTTGACTCGCTGGTTATTCATTGGCCTTTGAAAGTTGATGAAACGGGACTGCCTGATGAATTTCGACTCGAAGAAGTCTGGCCACAACTGGAAGAGTTGGTATTGGCAGGGTGTGTTTCACACATTGGTGTCTCGAACTTTAATATTCTTCAAATGCATCGACTTTTGGCAAATGCAAGGATAGTTCCCTTTACAGCTCAGATCGAATTCAACCCTTTTGCTAACAATATGGCACTTGTTGAGTTTTGCCATAAACACGGCATTCATGTTGTCGGCCATTCGCCTTTCCATTTTGGCTGGATGAATGGACAGTTGGAACTATTTTCCAACCCGGTCATCAAAGAAATTTCTGAAAAACATAATAAACCAGCCGCGCAAATCGTCCTGAGCTGGATCATGCGGCATAAGGTTATTCCAATACCTGGCACAACCAAGGTTGAGCATATTGATGACTATATTCAAGCCTGTGATGACGGCTATCTTGATGACGGCGACATGCAGGCCATCAACAGTCTAAATGCAGAAAGATTTAACTACTTAAACATTCTCGATCATTTTAACCATCAACACCATAAAAAATATTATGGCGATAAATCTGACCTGACGGCCATGATTTATACCAACAAAATCTACGAAAAATTCCGACAGGTATCACTCTATGATCCAAGTTTTCTCGAAGAAGCCAAGAAAGCCTTAACCAGCGGCCCAGGCTTCATCATTCTACCCGGCTTTTTAAAAAATGAAGTCCGCGCCCTAAAGGATGTGATTGCAAAATCAGGACTTACATCCGCCAGTCGTTGGACGGGTGGAGGTGGTCAATTAGAAAATATTATTAATTCAGGTAGAGAAATCCTGGAGATAACCGATGATCCCCTGCTGGCCCTCATTGTCGAAAGCTTACTTGGCTGGGACTGTAAGCTGGACAATATTGCGCTTTCTACCTCAAAAACGGCCCCTGATAACGCCATATTTGGGCCACACCAGGATTCGCCCTTTGACATAAATCCTGGTGCCCCCCTGCCTCCGCCTTCTTATCCTATGATCCTCCAGTGTATCGTAGCCCTTGACGAATATAATGAAGATAACGGCCCCCTGTATGTCATTCCGGATTCACACAAGAAACGCCAAAGGGTTACGCTTCCATGGCAAGGTAATCTACAACCAGAAGTTATACCAGCAGGTGCCTTGAAGGCAATTTGTCCGGAAGGTTCTGTCGTATTGGCAGTTGGACACATTTGGCACGGCACATATGCCAATATGACCGATAAAGAAAGAAAAGGGCTGCTGGTGGAATTTTCACTGTCGGTCTGCGAACCAGCCCATAAATTCACAAGCGGAGCCATCAGCGACGATCTGATTAACAATTGCTCAAAGCGTGTCGTTCGTCTTTTAGGCTATGGAAAACTTCATGCAATTGGCGCCAGTATAAATGACGCCTTTAAAGCGGTACATGAGGTCAAAATTCCAGCTTTCGCCATTAAAAGTTAAAGTCCGCTATTTCCATAAAATATGCCTTCTGGAAACTATATAACTTAATTATGAGCTGTACAGGTCGTCCCATTTTACAGCAAATGGGACGGCCAAAAGTGTAATTTTATCTGTCAAGATG
>JBAWDM010000363.1:0-5190 GCA_049590735.1 Asticcacaulis sp.
AAACTGGTCAGGAACGAACGCACGGTAATACCGTCCCAAGCGCGGGCTGCGCCATCGGTCGGCAGGACGTGGCTGGGGCCTGCTGCGTAGTCACCAAAGGTTTCAGCCGCATAGGGGCCTGCGAAAATAGTACCGGCGGCGGTCAGTTGCGGGATCAGCGCATCCAGCGCCGCTACCTGTAGGGCTAAATGTTCGGGGCCGTACAGGTTGGAAATCTCGGCCGCTTCGGCAAGAGATGAGGCTATAAACAGGCGCGCTTCTTCGAGCGAGGCCCTGGCGATGGCGGCGCGTGGCAGGGTTTCGACCTGACGGGTCACTTCGGCGGCAATTTTTTCGGCAATCTCAGACGACAGGGCGACCAGAATGACCTGAGCGTCTTTATCGTGTTCGGCTTGCGACAACAGATCCGCCGCCACCAGTTTCGGGTTCGCAGTGTCGTCGGCAATGACCAGAAGCTCACTGGGGCCTGCGGGCATATCGATGGCAGGACCGCCGGAGATTTCCGTAGCATAGCGCTTAGCTTCGGCTACATAGGCATTACCTGGGCCATACAGTTTGTCGGCGGCCGGATATTCCCCCAGAACGCCTAAGGCCAATGCGGCAATGGCGTGTGCGCCACCGACACGCCAGATGGAATCGAGACCTGAGCGCGCACCTGCGGCGATCATCATCGGGTGCAGACTGCCGTCCTTAGACGGCGGCGTCACACAAATACGATTGGGCACACCGGCCACCAGAGCGGGTACGGCCGTCATGATCAGGGTCGAAAATAGCGGCGCAGTGCCGCCCGGCACATAGAGGCCGGCGGTGGTGATCGGGCGATAAAGACGTTGCAGGCTGAGGCCCGGCTTGGGCGCAATTTCCGGCCCCGTCATCGGCAGTTCAGCCATCTGAAAGGCGCGGACATTGCTGACGGCCATATCCATAGCGGCTAAGTCTTCGCCGTTCAGCTGCGCGCGGGCGGCATCTACGGTTTTGACATCGAGCTTAATTTCAACAGGTGCGTGGCCATCGAGCTTAATGGCCCAATCGGAGACAGCGGCAAAACCGCGCGCGGCCACATCATCGAAAATGGTCTTTACGGTGTCAGTGACACGCGTATCTCGGCGGTTTTTCGGACGCGCCAAAGCCGCCTTGCGCTCAGTGGCCGTCAGAGTTTTCCAAACAAAGGTCTTCATATTCTTCACCAAAAGAAAGCCAGACGCCGCCCATCCTTGGTATGGCGTCTTACATTTCTATTTCATCATCTTTTCAATAGGCAGCACCAGAATGGCCGATGCGCCTGCGGATTTGAGCTTATCGAGCGTGTCCCAAAAGACATTTTCCTGACACACGGCATGCACGGCCACAACATCTTCGCGTCCGGCCAATTGCATAATCGTGGGCGCATCGACACCGGGGATCATCTTGATAATCTCATCCAGATGGCTGCGTGGCGCGTTAAACATAACATATTTCGCGCCCGTGCTGGCGGTGACACCATCAAAACGGCGCAGCAGCATGTCATAGGTATGTTCCAACTCAGCGGCGGGCGCATGCGGTGCCTTGATGAGTACGGCTTCGGATTTCAGCACCAGATCGGTGGCCTTCATGCCATTGGCCTCTAGGGTCGCACCCGTCGACACCAGATCGCAAATCGCCTGAGCGATCTTCATGCGGGGGGCCACTTCGACCGCGCCGCGCATCTCGACAATCTCAGCCGACACATCATGCTTTTTCAGCCATTTCGTCAGAATGTTGGGATAGGAGGTGGCGATACGCTTACCCTCAAGCCATTGCGGGCCGGTATAGTCCACCTCGTTCGGCACGGCGATTTTCAGCGTACACGAGCCAAAACCGAGGCGCTGCACGATCATGTCTTCGAGGTCACGATCCGGGAAGTGTTCGGCCAAGACATTATAACCGACAATGCCAAGCTCTGCCACGCCATCGGCCACAAAGGTGGGGATGTCGTCATCGCGCACCCGCAACAGGTCGATGGGCTGGTTTTCGATACGATACAAAAGCTCGTTTGCGCCCTTGATGATGCGCAGACCGGCCCCGCCGATCAGTTCGGCAGAACGATCCGCTAAGCGGCCGGATTTTTGAACAGCTATTCGTAAACGAGGTTCGGTCATAACAATCTCTATCTTCTCCTCCCTACTATTGGGAGGTGACGGGCTTGTCCCGCCGGTGGGGTATCTTACTTAGTCTTCAATCTGTCCAGCACAAGCCGGTAGCCTTGATGAGGCATTTCACGCAGATAACGGGCAACGCGGGTCACGGTGGTGGTCGAAGCCCCTGTGCGCTCGGAAATCTCACGGTAGCTTAACTGCCCTTCGTCGAGCAGGCGCGCTACCTTGAACCGCTCAGTAAAGGCCCGCAGTTCAGACGGCGTGCACAGGTCGTCGAGGAAGGCTTTCACCTCCGCCTTGGATTGCAGACCCAGCAGCGCTTCATTGAGCGCATCGGCATCCTGCGGACTGATTTTCGTGTCGGTCATTGTGCGTTTCACTGTAGTAGCGTGTTAGCGTGTTGATACAGCAGCGCGAACGGAGATGCAAGCCGAAAACGCGGAAATTGATATAACGGTTTAAAATTTGCGTTTGACAGTCATAGGGTCGTAAGGCTCACATCGACCAGTAAACGCGGACCCATCTATAATAATATTTCCTGTAATACGATCAATGCGCATTGCCATGCTTCCGCCGCCACGCATCAACGCATATGGAACTCGTCCGGAGATATCATTTTGCGTTACAACCAAATCCTTGATTAAAGACCATTCAGGCTTTTTTTCAAATGGATTTGCAGGTTTTGGCGTAATAGCGGAAGGCAATTTTAATCGACCGCCTTCATTGTCCATATGGAAATAAACTTGCCCAGTATAATTTTTAGATGTGTAAATTGTAGATGTAGTGGTAGCCACCTGACCGTTAGAAGTTGAAGTTCCTGCCACAACGTTTTGATCTTTGTATGATCCTTCGCCGTAACATACGAGATCCATAGTATTATTATCGTTCTGCGAAGTATGTGCGAACACGCCGTTAGCAAGCGTGAAAGCGCAAAATGTAGCCAATATAATAAGTTTCATAATTCACCCTCTATTTGATAATTAGTATAGAGCAATTCAGACTACAATCGTAAGTGTGCAGAGATGTCGTTTTAGATTAGTGATTTAGCACTCTGATCAACTATTGCTACGAAAACCGCTCCCGTGCCGCCAGACCCAAACCACTAGCGACCGAGGAAAAGCGGTCGCCATAGTTCATCCTGGCCGCAGGAAACGCCGCCTGCATGGCCGCCTCGAAACCGGGCATGGCGGTTGAACCGCCCGTCATAAACAGGGTCTGCACCGCGTCGGGCGCTAACCTTGCGCGGGTCGTGACCGTTTCCAGCGCGGTTTCCACGATCTTAGCGACATCCTTTTCGACGCTGTTGATTAAGGTGTCGCGGCTGATGTCCATCAGCCAGCCCCTATCAATGGCGGAGAAATCAATATGGGTGTTGTCGGCGCTCGATAGGGCGATCTTGGCCTTCTCAATCTGGTCGGCAATGGCGTGACCGGCCTGCTTATCAACCACCTCAAGCAGGCGAGCCGTCTTATCGCGCTCGGCCGATAGATAGTGGGTTTGACGCAAAGAGGTGACGGCTTTTTGCGTATAAAGAAAATTGATCAGGTGCCAGGTCGATAGCTGGAAATAGGGGTGGCTCGACATCTCGTTGCCGTTTTTCAGCTTGCCGCGAAAACCGAGATCGCGCATGGCCGTATCGAGACTGAGGCGGGTATCGAAATCCGTACCGCCAATATGGACACCGGCATTGGCCAGAATCTCGCGCTTATTTGGCGCTAATCGCAACACCGAAAAGTCAGACGTGCCGCCACCTATATCGACCACCAAAACGATTTCTTCTTGGGTCAGCCCTTGCGCATAATCACGCGCCGCCGCCAAAGGTTCATATTCGAAATAGATGTTTTTAAAGCCCTGCGCCTGCGCGATGCCGCGCAATTCAGCCTCTGCGCGGTTGTCGGCCTCAGGATCGCCATCGACAAAATGCACAGGTCGGCCCAGCACGACATCTTCAAGGGTTTCACCGCAGAAACGCTCGGCACGACTTTTGAGTTCGGAAATATAATAGCCGATAATGGCGCGGAAATCCTGACGGCGGGTGCCGATCTGGGTGGTTTCGGAAATCAGGCGGCTGCCCAGAATGGATTTCAGCGCCCGCATCAGGCGGCCTTCGTAGCCATCCAGATATTGCGCAATGGCGTTGCGCCCCATGCTGACCTGTCCGGTTTCAAAATTGAAGAAAACGGCAGAGGGCAGGGTCGTGGCATCGCCTTCGATGGGCACCAATTGAAGGTGATCACCGCTGCCGACACAAACGGCTGAATTGGAGGTGCCGAAGTCGATACCGCAATAGGGACGGGACATAAAATACTGGCCTTAAATGAGGGGAGGCGCTGTTTAGCCGCCCACGTCCGCAAAGGCCAGTCTTAAATCCTATATTTCGATCAGCACATCGGGCAGTTCATTGGGGTTTTCACCCCCCGCCGGGAAATGCAGGGTTAGAACCTCGCCACACTTGGCCACAGCCGCTTCGAAACCGCCGGTCAGGTCGTCGGATTTGATATGGCGCAACAAGATGCTGATCGTGTCGCTCCACGTCGACGGATCGACCTTTTCATAAATGCCGGTATCGGCAATTACCTCGACGAAATGGTCTTCGAGGGCGCAAAAGATCATGACGCCGGTCTGGTTCTGCGTCAGGTGCAGGCCACGCGCATAAAACTGCTCGCGCGCCTTTTCATGCAAGCGTTTGTGGCGGGTGGCCTTGGGTGTCAGCATGAGTTGCAGAGGCGTGTTGCGGATCACGCCATAGACACCCAGAAAGATCAGCACCTGAATCAGGCTATAGATGGCCAGTTCCTGCAGATGGTTGTAATCGGCCAGCCCGCCATGTGACGCTTCCCAACCGGCAAGAAAATCAGGCAGGCGCGCAGACACTTCGTGTTCGATGGATATGCCCAGCAAGGCCAGAACAAAGGGTGTCACAAGGGCTACGCCGAAACCCCAGGCCAGAGGTGTTTCGGGGTTATCAAGAGGGCTGGCCTTGATGACGCAGGTGATTTCGCCGGATGTAGTAAGTTCAGCCTTTGAGATGGCGGCATTCACACGGCTATGGTCTATTTTCAGGGTCATATTACCA